>CAYJHN010000001.1:0-10938 GCA_964369985.1 uncultured Desulfovibrionaceae bacterium
TTGTGCACGAAGTTGCCAAAATCTATCTATAAATTGTCGCTGGATTTACAAATCAACTATTAAGATTAATACAATTAGTTGGAAAGTAAAAAGTGAGCAAAGCGAACAAAGGCTTTAGCGAGCTAGCATTTTCCACGCAAAATGCGTAGCGAGGATTTTGTGCACGAAGTTGCCAAAATCTATCTATAAATTGTCGCTGGATTTACAAATCAGCTATTAAGATTAATACAATTAGTTGGAAAGTAGGAACCTGACGTTCCATCGCACTTTTATTTTAAGGTTATAGGGAAAGCGTTGCTTTCCCTTTTAAATTAACTGGCGAGCTAAGCAAGCCCCCTACGAAAGCATTTACTCAATGAGTTTATATTAAAAGGCATGGTTTCTCACATCCTCGTTTCACTCGCCATCAGAATGACGTGTGGTTGTGGCATAATTTACTGCAACAACGCAAATTACATACTCTCTGTGAGTCATTCTGAGTGAGCCTTTTCTAAAAGAGGATTATCCCCACGGCGAAACGTGAGAATCCATGCCTTTATATTTTCGAAGCAAAAAGGCTTCTAGAATTCATATCTGAACTTAACATTACCACTATGGCTTTGCTGTTCAGAACCATAACCACCGCTATAGCTAATTCCCATTGAGAAATTACCCTTTTGCCATTCCAAGCCTAAGTTTGTGAGGAATGTGGTATCGTCTTCAGTCACAACAGTGTCAAAGCTAGAGCCTAATGCTTGCACACTTGAATCAAAGTCAGATCCAGTCAAGTTTTGACGTATGCCAAGTCCTGCGCTTGGGCGCAATGTGCCTAAAGCAATGTCGTATTGTCCTTGCCATGTTAGCATGAGGTTTGCGTAGAGAGCTGAGAAGCTGTCGTTCTTGATACGCATGTCATACACATCAGAACCTGCAAAATCTATATCAATATCATCATTTTGACTATAGAGATAGGAAAGTCCAAATTCTGGCACTATGATATTATTTTCATTGATTTCATATATATAGCCAGTGTTTACAGACATATAGAAAGCTTGTGAATTGAAATCATCTTCTGCGTAAAGTATAGGTGACATCATATAGTCCATATCGTTTTCACCAAAGCTTAACGCCATATTTCCAGATACATACCAATTTGGATTTATAAAATAATCGGCATTTACTGCAAGAGTGATGTCAGTTGAATCAGCTGTTAATCCTTGCTGTGCGTCTGTTGAAGAATCGCTAAAGTCCATAGCAAAGCCAACATTCAGCTTATCGCCAATAGCTCTTTCGCCGCCTAATGTCATGCCCTTAGTATGTGTGCCGAAATTATCTTCACTATTGCCTGTGTATCCAGCATACGCATCTAAATAGATAGCCCATGTATTTTCTTGGTAAGTTGGTGCATAAGGAATGTGATGACCTGCAAGGATTACGCCTTGTTCGTAGGCTCTTTCAGATACTTGCTTTAAGTTTCTTGCCATACGTCTTTCAATCATCTTATTGATTTTTCTGTTTGCCATTCTTGTGACTTTATTGTGCACATTGCCTACAGAAAGCTTGGTTAATTGCGTTGGTGTGACGGTATCTTTGTTCACATTTGCTGTGAGGCTTACTTTTGGTTGTGTTGGCTCAGAATTATTAAGATTTGCAATGAGGAAAGGCACTTCTGCAACTGCATTTTGTATCTTACCTGTTATTGTAGCAGGAGAAGAAACAGTATCAGTATCCACAATCATATCAGTCACTTCGTATTCTTTGCCGTATTCAAAGCCCTGCGCAATAGTTCCTGGACGAAGGATTAAAGTAGAATCAGCAAAGTTGACAACATTGTCATAAACTCCAAAAACTGCATCATCAATAGTCCACTCACGCAAGGTAGTTGCGTAGGTACCAATAGAGTAGGGAGCATAGGCATACACTTCAAAAGCATTCTTATTAGCTGAACTTGCATTAATAATACCTGTATTATTAATTAAATGCACTCCATTAGCAGTATTTGTACCACTGACATATATACCATAAGCAGAACTATCTGTACTTGTGGCTGTGATTGTGCCATTATTTGTGAGATTGTGATTGCCTTTGCCATCAGCATACATAGCATAGGCACGGTCGTCTACACTTGTTACTGTGATTGTGCCATTATTTGTGAGATTGTGATTGCCATCGCCATCAGCACAAATTCCATAGGCCTCGTCATAAGCTTTTATTGTGATTGCTCCACTATTTATAAGAGTATGATTACCTTCGCCCTTAGCACGCATTCCATAGGCATTGTCCTTTATGCTCGTGGCTATGATAGTTTCAGTGTTTGTGAGTTTGTGATTACCTTCGTCATCAGCACGCATACCATAGGCATTATCATCAGCTTTCACTGTGATTGTTCCGCTATTTGTAAGTGTGTGATTGCCTTTACCTTGAGCATACATAGCATAGGCCTCGTCACCAGCTTTTACTGTGACTGTTCCACTATTTATAAGAGAGTGACTGCCTTTGCCCTCAGCACGCATAGCATAGGCGCTGCCATAGGCACTTGTGCTTGTGGCTGTGATTGTACCAGTATTTGTGAGAGTATGATCACCATCGCCATCAGCATACATAGCATAGGCACTGTCATCTACACTTGTTACTGTGATTGTTTTGTTGTTTGTTATTGCGTGATTGCCTTTACCATCAGCATACATTCCAATGGCTACTTCATCTGTACTTGTAGCTGTGATTGTCCCATTATTTGTGAGAGTGTGATTGCCAGTGCCATCAGCATACATACCATAGGCATACTCGCCTGCGCTTGAGGCTGTGATTGTTCCAGTATTTGTAAGAATGTGATTGCCAGAACCTTCAGCATACATGCCATAGGCAATGTAGTATGAGCTTGTACTTGTGGCTGTGATTGTGCCAGTGTTTATGAGTGTATGACTGCCATCGCCCTCGGCATACATACCAATGGCATCGTCACCTATGCTTGTGGCTGTGATTGTGCCATTATTTGTGAGTTTGTGATTGCCCTCGCCATAAGCATACATACCATTGGCAGAATCGTCAGCTTTTACTGTAATAAAGCCAATGTTTATGAGAGTGTGACTGCCATAGTCTTCAGCCTCAGCACGCATGCCATAAGCATTGTTATTTGCGGCTAAGGAGGTGACTGTGATTGTCTTATTATTTGTGAGAGTGTGACTGCCATTGACATCAGCATAAGCATACATGCCATGGGCTTCTTTATCTGCTGTTACTGTAATAGAAGCATCGTTAGTTAGATTATGATTACCAGAACCATTCTCAAGGTATGCAGCCATACCAAAAGCTTCATCTGTAGAAGTGATGTCTATTGTGCCTTTATTTAATAAAGTAAAGTTTCCGTCAGCATCTTCACTTCTAGCGAGCATACCATAGGCTTCTTCATTAGTAGTAAAAGAAATAATACCGTCAGCGTAGTTTGTTAAAAGATAGTTGATTTGATTAGAGGTATCATTATAGCCAAACATACCGACAAAATAGTCGTTAGTTGAAAGAGTTTCTTCTACACCTGTCAAAGTGCCACTGTTATTTAACACTGGCTCATTTGTTGTAATAAGGGCATTAGCAAAAGAAAAGCTAGGTGTTGCCAATAAAGTTGCAAGTGCTAAAGAACCAAAGACATTAATAAGACTACATTTTTTAAGCACCGCTATATAGCGATTTTTGAGATTTCCTAAAGCATTTTTCGTGTACATACACTCCTTGTAAAAATTGTTTTGTTCAAAAAAGCCAAAAACATTGGCACATTTATAAGACTATATAAATATGCAAAAGGCATACCAAGTAAAATCAATTAATCTGAAAGTATTTAATACTTATTTCTACTGTTTATAAGATTAAAAATAAGATTTGTAAAATGGAAAACGAGGAAAGGCAATAAACAAACGAGCAAGATAAAGCCTTACAAAAGCACATTCCTCCACACTTGCATTTTCGTCAAAAATCTATATTCTATTTCTAGCTTATTTCTTGGGGGAAAAATGAAAACACAAGCAAAAGTAAGTTTGCTCACGCACACACCAAATCCGCTTGCTGTCATGTATACAGCATGTAGACAATGCTATAACCCTGGTTATGCCAGCGATATGTGGGAAGAAATTGAAAAAGGCATTATCACAAGTGAAAAGCAGGCCTCTTTTATTAAAAACATTGTCAATTCTGGGCACGAAAGCCCACTTGAACATGTGAGTTTTACTTTTTCTTTAGAAAATGTTTCGCGTGCACTCACGCATCAATTAGTGCGTCATCGTATTGCTTCTTTTTCTCAGCAAAGCCAAAGATATGTTGACGCAAAAAATGTCAGCTATATCATTCCTCCTGCAATTGAAAAAAACCCTAAGGCATTAGTAAGATACAATGAATGTATGCAGCATATTTCAAATGCCTATGCAGAAATTCAAGAATTGCTTTTGGAAGATAATCCAAATAAAAGCAAAGCAAACGAAGACGCTCGTTTTGTTTTGCCGCAAGCTTCTGCTTCAAATATAGTAGTTACTTTTAACGTGCGTTCCCTCTTCAATTTCTTTCACCACAGATGTTGCACAAGAGCACAATGGGAAATACGCGATGTAGCAAAGCAAATGCTCAAACTATGCAAAGAAGTATTGCCTGAAGTTTTTGACGATGCAGGGGCAAAATGCGAAAAAACAAAGAAATGCCCAGAAGGTAAATTTTGTTGCGGACGCTACCCAACTGAGTAATATGCACACAGAAATCTTTCACATACCATGCAAAATTAATCTTTTCTTACATATAGTTGGCAGAAGAGAAGATGGCTATCATCTTTTAAATAGCATTTTTTACCCTCTGCAAAATCCTTTTGACACTTTAGAAATAAGTATAAATAAACAAGAAAAAGATTTTTTTATAGATATAGCATGTAGCACAAAAGAAGATTTCATAAATATTGAAAAAATTGACAAAAAAAACAATACCCTCACAAAGGCCTATACTTTATTTTACGAAAAAACAGGCTTTTGTGTACCAATAAATATCAAGCTAAATAAAGGCATAGCCCACGGTGCTGGGCTTGGCGGCGGTTCTGCTGATGCGGCTGCCTTGTTAAAATATCTTTTTAAATTATATAAGGGCATAGCTTTTAATAATGCCAGCAAAGAAGAAAAAGAATTTCTTTTTGAAATTGCTGTGCAAGTTGGTGCAGATGTGCCTTTCTTTTTAGAAGATACGGCTATGTTTGTTTCAGGTATTGGTGAAGAACTTGAAAAAGTAAATATTAAAAAAGAGTATTCTTTTTTTAAAAACAAATATTTACTCCTTTTATGCCCCCATATTCAAGTAAATACTGTATGGGCTTTTAAGGAATTTAGAAATAAAAATCAAACGCTTGAAAAAAAATTTAAAAAAAGTTCACAGATTAACTTGACAAAAGTTAACAAGAAAGATATACATCTTTTCAACGCAAGGAAGTGGGCTCAAGAGCATTATAGAAATGATCTTGAAGATTGTGTTTTTGCTTTTTATCCTTTACTCAAGGAATACAAAGAAAAACTCTATGATTTTCAAGCTAGTTTGGCTCTAATGAGTGGTAGTGGTTCTTCAATATTTGCTTTATTTGAAAGCAAGCAAGAAGCACAAGAAGCAGAAAAGTATTTTTCTGAACTAAAAGCTGTGACTACTTATCCATGTGTTAAGTTATAATGTTGGGGTGTCGCCAAGCAGGTAAGGCAACTGGTTTTGGTCCAGTCATCCGAGGGTTCAAATCCTTCCGCCCCAGCCACTAAAATCACAGCCCGCATATGCGGGCTTTAATTTTTTATAAGCAGGTTTATTTATGTACGGTGATTTGAAGATTCTTGCAGGTAATGCGAGTCAAAAATTAGCTTCTGATGTTTGTGCTCTTTTGAGTACAGATCCTACTCCAATTCTATCAGAAACTTTTAGTGATGGAGAAATTCGTACAGAAATAAGTGCTAGCGTGCGTGGACATGATGTCTTTGTTATCCAATCCACATGCGCACCTACAAACAACAATCTCATGGAACTCTGCCTTCTTCTTGACGCATTAAAAAGAGCAAGTGCAAGCCGTGTGACTGCTGTTATTCCATATTTTGGCTATGCTAGACAAGATAGAAAAGTAAGCCCTAGAGCTCCTATTTCTGCAAAGCTTGTGGCTGATTTTATCAGTCATGCAGGTGCTCAACGTGTTGTTACAGTTGACTTGCATGCTGGCCAAATACAAGGATTTTTCAATTGCCCTGTAGATAATCTCTTCGCTTCACCAGCACTTATGCAAGATTATAAAGACTTGAAAAATGACGAAATCGTTATTGTATCACCAGATGCTGGCGGTGTTGAAAGAGCAAGAGCATTTGCAAAAAGATTAAATACAACTATGGCTATCATCGACAAAAGACGTGATAAGCCAAATCAAGCTGTTGCAACACACGTTATTGGCGATGTAAAAGGCAAAACAGCTATATTAATTGACGATATGATAGACACAGCAGGCACTATTTGTGCTGCGGCTGATGTTTTACTTGCAAACGGTGCAAAAGACGTACAAGCATGTGCAACACACGCCGTTTTCTCTGGCCCAGCTATTGAAAGAATACAAAATTCTTCATTTAGCAAGGTTTCAATCACGGATACAATTCCTTTATCAGAAGAAGCAAAGAATTGTTCCAAAATCAAAACAGTATCGATGGCACCTTTCTTAGCTAAAACGATACGCAATATCCATCAAGGTGAATCAGTTAGCGCAATCTTTGGCTAATTGTTATCCTATATATCTATGCCGAGTCCGATTACTGGCATCGAAACGGCTATAATCAAAAGGAGACCAGATATGACAATGTTATCATTGAAAGCGCAAAAGCGTGAAGTTACAGGTAAAGGCGAAATGCGCCGTTTACGCGTAGCAAAAAAAGTTCCTGCTGTATTTTACGGCCAAAATGGCGAACACTTTTCATTACAAGTTGAAAAACTTCCATTAGAAAAAGTGTACAACAAAGTTCGCCGTACAACTGTTTTCAACTTAGAAGTTGAAGAAAACGGTAAAGAAACAACTTATCCAGTTATGGTTTGGGATGCTCAATACCACCCAACAAAAGCTGAATTTACTCACATCGACTTTTATAATGTTGATTTAGATAAAGAAGTACAAATCACAGTTCCTGTTGAATTTGTAGGTGTATCACGCGGCGCAAAAGCTGGTGGTAAATTAGAAACATATCGCGAAGAAATGCGTTTAGCTGCTAAACCACAAGATATGCCTGCTAAAGTAAAAATCGACATTTCAACACTTGACCTCAACAAAACAATTCGCGCAACAGACGTTGAATTACCAGCGAATGTTCGTGTTGTGTTCAAGTCAAACTACGCTCTCATTACTTGCTTAGACCCACAAGGTTTAGCAGCTAAAGAAGCAGCTGAGTAATTTCGACAAAAGCGTATAAATATAAAGGGAAAGTATTGAGATACTTTCCCTTTTGTCTTTTGAATGACTTTATTTTTTATTTTGATATTCTATTCATAATAATTATATACTCAAGTTCGATAAATTAAGGTAAAACCAATTATATAAGGAAAAAACATGTCTATCGCTTTTACTAAAAAACCAAAAGGTATTATTTTTGACTGCGACGGTGTTATCATAGACTCTTTTGATTCTAACACCTACTTTTATAATAAGTTACGACAAGCAGTTGGTTTACCTGACATGACAGATGAACAAAGAATGCAAATTCATCAACTCACAGGAGCGCAAGCCCTCAAGCTTGTTATTCCTGATGCCTTACAGAGTGCGGCACAACAAGCCTACAAATCTATTGATTATGTACGTGATATTGTTCCTCTTATTCCTTTAAACGAAGGCTTACATTCTTTATTAACCTACTGTAAAGAAAATAATATTCTTACAGCAATTCACACAAACAGAATCATCGGTATGAAAGAAATTCTTGAAGTAAATAAGCTCACAGAATTTTACTCCTATGTGATGACCCCTGCTGAACTGCCTGCAAAACCAGATCCTATTGCTTCACTCACTATTTGCAAAAATTGGAATATAGATGTTACTGATGCTCTTTTCTTAGGAGACTCAGATAATGACAAAAAAACTGCAAGTGCTGCTAATATTCCATTTATTGCTTTTAAAAATCCAGAACTCATTGCAGAAAATTCAGCAAAAGACTTTAAAGAAGTTGAAGATTGGCTTAAATCTCTTTAATTTTTAACAAAGTTAAAGTACACAACTGGCAAGAGTATTAATGACTTACACAATTTTGTTCCAAATTTGAAACGCAAATAAGACAATAAAAAAAAGAGCTTTACATAAGCCATATATTGTATTATATACATTTGATAGTTTTTAAGTTCAGGTATTATATGCCTTTGGAGGTTACCATGGATGCAAGAGACATTAACTACTTTTCTGAAATGCTCAATACTATGCTTGAAGAAGCAAAACAGAAAGGTGACAACACAATTGAAGATTTAACCGGTAGTGCAGAACTCTTTGCAGATCCGGCTGACAGAGCAACAGCGGAATCAGATCGCTCTTTTACACTTCGTATAAGAGACAGAGAACGCCGCTTAATCCGTAAAATATCAGAAGCTTTACAGCGTATTGACGATGGTACTTACGGCGAATGCGAAGAGTGTGGCGAAGAAATTGGCGTGCCAAGATTAAAAGCTCGCCCAGTTACCACTCTTTGTATTAACTGCAAAAGCAGACAAGAAGAAGGCGAAGACATATCAGGTTCGTAAGCCATTTATGTCAACACTTATCTTATCTGCATCGCCAAAGCTCAAAGGCAATAGTATGCAAGTTGCCAAAACTTTGCACGAGTCTATAAAAGATTCGCACATTGTCTCTCTTGCCGACTATAATATTATGCCTTGTATTGACTGCGGCTTTTGTAAAAAAAATAAGGCAAAATGTAGCCTTGATAAAATTGATAGCCTTGCTACAAAGGACGATTGCTCTATGCTTTTTGACCTTTGTTTCAAGGCTTCACGCATTTTAATAGTATCGCCAATTTATTTCTATCATGCACCTGCAAAGTTCAAAGCTCTTATTGATCGTTCGCAAGCTTTTTGGCATAACGAATCAGATAGTATAGACAAAAACACGAGTAAATATACTAAAGAAATGCATGCTATATATATTGCAGCAAGAACAAAGGGCGAAAAGCTTTCTCAAGCTTTGGATTTAACCTTAAAATATTTTGCCCCTATGCTACAATGCGATTTTATTTCAAGCACTTGCCTGTATGGGCTTGAAAAACCCGAAGACTTTCTTTCCACTTCTCTTTACGCACAAGAAGCAAGAGAAAAAATTTCAAAACTCACACAAATTCTTTCAATTGATAAAGAGTGAAGAAAAGTAATGAATAAAATATTTTCACATTTTCTTTCATTATTTAAAGCAAGACGATGTGTCTATTGCGACGAAACATATCAAACACAAAGTGCAACAAATGAATTTTACGCATTAT
Source organism: uncultured Desulfovibrionaceae bacterium (assembly GCA_964369985.1). Classification (GTDB taxonomy): domain Bacteria; phylum Desulfobacterota; class Desulfovibrionia; order Desulfovibrionales; family Desulfovibrionaceae; genus CAYJAZ01. The sequence goes on from CAYJHN010000001.1 coordinate 9,462, forward strand.
GCCCTTCTTGTTGCTCACTGCTCAAAAGATATACTTTATCTTATTGTACGCATTGCGGGCACATACCAAAAGATGCCGTAAGTAATATAAAGCTTTCCACTTGCGAGCACTGCATTAATAAAAAAATGCCATGGGATAGACTTTTATTTTTTTCTCTCTACGAAAACACGCTTCAAGACATTATTAAAGAAGCAAAATTTAATGACAATCTTATATTAACTCGCACTCTTGCAGATTTGATTGCTCCTTTATTAAAAGAGTTTCCCCCTTTCGACTATATTGTTCCTATGCCCTTGCATGAAAAAAGAATACAAGAAAGAGGCTATAATCAATGTGTGGAAATAGCAAAATATATACATAAAAAACATCACTATCCCTACGAAACTAAGGCCTTACAAAAAATAAAGCACACAAAGCCGCAATCCACATTAAAGCAAAGCGAAAGGAAAACATCTTTGCAAGATGCTTTTATAGCTGATAAAAATATTGTGAAAGGCAAGACAATTGTTTTGCTTGACGATGTTTCAACTACCGGCTCTACTCTATTTTGGGCAACAAAAGCATTAAAGAAAGCAAATGCAAAAGAAGTTTATGTAGCCTATATTGCAGCTGTTAAGTCGTATAATTAAATAAAAAAAGCTGAATTATCATATAAAGACTACACTTTATAAGACAATTCAGGACGTGATTCTAATTTGTTTCGGCATTTTGTGCCCCTTTCTAAACGAAACCTCGCTTACAAGAGGCGTGGCTCTTGTAAGCGAGCTAAAGCCTTTGTTCGCTACGCTCACTTTTATACTATAATTTCAGCTAGATAAAGTGTGAATTAGAATAACGTGGACAATTCAGCTCTAGTATAAAAACCTTTTAAACTTTTTCTAATGCATGATTGAGTGATGCTGTATTTACTCTATACTCTTCATTTTTATTGAAAAAATGCCTTGTCAAAGTCCATTCTTCCACATCAATACAATCAAGTTTACCTTCTGTGTTTTCATTATCAAAGTCTTTCAAAACTTCCACAATTTCATCGCAAGGAAAGTAATCACCCTCATAGCTAAAGCGAATCATATCTTTTTCATAAAATACAATTTCGTCAAGTTCTTCCATATTCCACCTCTGCAAAATTTCAAAGCAAAACTTATAACAATCTTGCGGCACAGGATATAAATTACCGTAAACTTTAGCTAAAACAGGTCGCATTTTCAAGCCTATTCTTCGTCTAAAGACTCTGCAATATCTTCAGCAGTTGGCACAAATGATTGTGGATTCATGCCTAAATGGTCTATAACCTTTTTCTCAATTTCTAAACGTAGATCGTCATTTTGTTCTAAAAGTGCACGAACATTTTCTCTACCTTGGCCAAGTTTTTCAGACCCATAAGCAAACCAAGAACCTGATTTATCAACAATATTTGCTTCTGTTGCCAAGTCAATCAATTCGCCTGTCCGTGAAATACCTGTACCCCAACCAATAT
>CAYJHN010000001.1:10948-20892 GCA_964369985.1 uncultured Desulfovibrionaceae bacterium
TTTATCTTTAAGAGTTTGGATTTTTCTGATATCCATACGAACTGAAGAATAGAATTTAAGAGCATTACCACCTGTTGTTGTTTCAGGTGAACCATAGCCCATTGTACCAATTTTCATACGAATTTGGTTAATAAAAATAACAGATGTGCGTGATTTATGTATTGTACCAGTAAGCTTTCTCAAAGCGTGAGACATAAGTCTTGCGTGTCCGCCAATTTGAGTTTCGCCCATTTGGCCTTCAAGTTCAGACTGTGGAATTAAAGCGGCAACAGAGTCAATAACAACTAAATCAACAGCATTTGAACGAACTAACATATCTGCAATATCAAGTGCTTGTTCACCATGATCTGGTTGTGCTATCAATAGTTCAGCAGTATTTACGCCTAATCTTTCAGCATATGTTGTGTCAAGAGCGTGTTCAGCATCAATAAAGGCTGCTGTTCCACCGTTTTTTTGACATTCTGCAATAATATGAAGAGTTAAAGTCGTTTTACCTGAAGATTCAGGACCGTAAATTTCAGTTACTCTGCCCTTTGGAACGCCGCCAACGCCTAAAGCTAAATCAATTCCAAGTGAACCAGTTGGAATAACAGCTACAGGATTGTGTACACCGTCAGATAATTTCATTACAGCACCTTGGCCGTATTTTCTTTCAATAGAAGAAAGGGCAGTTTTCAACGCGTCTAGTCTTGCCTCTTCTGGATTAACAGCAGATTTCTTAGCCATATATACACCTCAATAAATTGTTTAAAGTTTTTTCAAAGAAAAATCATAAAACATTTTTTTTTCTTTTGCAAGCATCTCAAAAGTCAAAATGCTTATAAACTATTGTTTATAAATGAAAAAAATACTTTTATACTATATGAACTTTACTTAATGAAAAATAAAGTTTATTTTAACTTATGCACACAAATAAAGTAGTAAAAGAAGAAAACAATATGGCAAAACCCATAGCACTTTATTGGGATCATTCACATATTTGGGGTTTTTTAGTTTGGCATAGCCTCTCTTCTTTATCCATACCCTTTAAACTTGTCACTGCAAGTGATTTACTTGAACAAGAATTTGATTTTTCCTTGCTTATTGTACCAGGTGGCTCTGCAAGACTTAAAGCACAAGCATTAGGCGAAATTGGCCATGAAAAAATTAGAAAATTTGTTAAAAACGGCGGAAAATATTTAGGTTTTTGTGGCGGAGCGGGTTTTGCCCTTTCATCAAAAGAGGGCCTAGGCATTTGCCCATGGAAGCGAAGCACTATAAGCGACAGAATTTTGCACCATATTTCAGGACATTTATTTGTGGCTTCCTCAAAAAATAATTTAATTCCAAAAGTAGCACAAGAAAAAGCACAAGTGCCTGTTTGGTTTCCAGGTAGATTTGCTGCTGAAGAAAATGATGATATTGAAATTTTATTAAAATATATTAAACCAAGTTCAGATTTTTATATGTCTGATCTGCCTATCACTTTATTTGATAAAGAATATCAAGAAGAAAGCTTTGATTTATACGGAGCTTCTCTCGATCCAAAAGTGCATAATGAACCTGTGAGCATATTAGGAAAATATGGGCATGGCGAATATATTTTATCTTATGCACATTTAGAAACACCAGCTTCGCCTTTTGCTAACCAATTATATTTTAACATACTCAACTATTTTTCTGCATGTTCAATCAAGCAAAAAATTGTTCCAAATTTGGAACTTGATTCGCTCACTGTTTTATGGCAGGACGAAGTTTTAGACGAAGCTTGTTTAAAATTACAAAATCTTATGAAGCTTGCACTTGAATTAAATTTGCTTTTTAATCGCACAGCATGGCTAGAGGGTTGGAAACAAGGCATGCAAGGGGTGCAGTTTGCCAATTTAAAAATAGCATTATTCTTATTACGTTCTATTTCGCCAAATAAGTTAATGCTTAATAAGTGGCAATCAGAAAAAGCTGAATTTCTAGAGCTTTTTGAGCTCTTTATACACGCAGCCAGATCATGGCTTTACAGTAAAAGACTGTGCCTAAGTATGCCACATCTTATTTCTGAAAGAATGCTCAAAGATCAGCAAGAAAGGCTCTTTGGAAAAGCAATGGAATTTGGCGGCATATGCGGAGATTTAGTCAACAGATTAGAAAGAATTTTTCTTCTTTCAAGGTTTTAATTGAGATACATTTTTTCTACTCTTTTAAAAAAATGTTTAAAATAATGTATCAACAATGACGAGTAATGAGAAATTCTCGTTCTGCTCCTAAAACTACCCTTTTCTAATAATAAGTGGAATAAAATGGAGAGCTTCAGAATATTGATTTGTTTTACCAATTTCAAAACTCGCCTTATCCCAAGACAGTTTTTCTTTAATGTCGTCTACCGTTTTTTGCACTGCCAATATAGGATGCCTTGCAAAAACATGCGGTAAACCAGAAGTTAAATTGCAAGCTAAACACTCACCTGGCCTTACATGTAATTCGTAGTGCAGTGTAATTTCTCTTTCTTCTTGCTTTGAAAGCACAAGGCGAATGTCATAAGCGCCGTCTTCAGGATCACCAAATAGAGCTTCAAAAAAATCGTCTGTTCTTTGAGCTGGAAACAAAGTATCTAGGTATTCTTGTGTTAATTCAGTCATATATAACTACCCCTACAAAATCATATGCATTTTAGTTTGAATTTGCTTTTTCTTTTATTTTATGTATTCAGGTAAATTTAGAAAAAGATTTATTGTAAATGAAGTAAGCTTATCCATAATCAGTGGAAAAGTAAGCAAAAGCATTGTAAAAATTGTAATTAATTTAGGTACAAAGGTAAGTGTTTGCTCTTGAATTTGTGTTGCAGCTTGGATAATACTTATAATAACACCTATAGCCAAACCTACAAGTAAAATAGGCAGGGCAATAGAAAGAGTAAGTTCGATAGCAGAGCGAATAAAGCCAATAATAAATTCTGGTGTCATATCTTTATCTACCTCTAATAAAAGGAGTTTACAAGAGAGCCAACTAAAAGATTCCAGCCGTCAATCATAACAAAAAGCAAGATTTTAAAGGGCAAAGAAACCATCATAGGCGGTAGCATCATCATACCCATTGCCATAAGTATGGAGGAAACACACATATCAACTATCAAAAATGGAATATATATCAAAAATCCAATGGAAAAACCGGTTTTTAGCTCACTCAATATAAAAGCAGCTGTGAGCATAATAGTTGAAACTTCGTCTGTGCTTCTAGGTTGTTCCATTCCTGCAATAGAATAAAATATAGAAATATCTTTTTCTCTTGTGTGCTTAAACATGAAGTTACGAATCGGCCCCTGAGCTAAATCGAGGGCTTCTTCAAAAGCTATTTGTTGCGTTAAATAAGGCTGCAATGCCGTGTCATTTATTTGTTTGCCAACAGGATACATTATGACAAATGTCATAAAAATAGCTAGCGAAGCCAATATCTGTGTTGGAGGTAATTGCTGAACACCAACAGCTTGTCTTATAAAGTGAAAAACGATGATAATACGCGTAAATGAAGTCATCATCATAATAATTGCCGGTGCAAGCGAGAGAACAGTCAAGAGAAATAAAATTTCTAATAACAATGAAACATTGTCAGGTTCTGCACCACCACCACTTAAATTAAGTGATAAGGTTGGGATAGTTGCATCGGCATCTTGGTCAATAGCATAAGCTTCAGGAACAAAGAAAGCACAAAGCAAGACAAGAAAGAATACAATCTTTCCTATGCTAATAGAGCTTAGATTTATTGACTTAAATTTGTCTTGTATGTCTTGTAAATTGAGCAGGCATTTCATATTTTCACACTTTAGTTTTTATTCATTTCATTATTAAATAATTGTACTGTTTCTTTGAAATCTTGTCTACTTGCTGTATTTATAGAATTTTCTGACTTGTCTTGATTATCTTGATTGTCTGGCTTATTTGTTTTTTCGTCAGTATTAAGCTCGCTTTCATAATAGTCTTCTTCACTTAAAAGAGTTATTGCCTGATCACTACCGCCTACGAGCAAGCGTTTATTCATATATTTCACAACATAAAGCGTTTTTTTGCCATCAAGTGGTACTCTGGCTTCAACTCTTAAATCGTCTCTTTTAATAGAAGTAGCAAAGGGAATATACTTTCCTTTGCCGAATTTTTTCATTGCCCATAAAATCAAATAAAGAAGCACAAGCATAAATACAAGCATGCCTATAGCAGAAAAATAAGAGCTAGACAATGAATAATCATGCACTGGTGGGTTGGTATTTTCTTGTTTGAGAGATAAGCTTAAAGGTGTTTTTTCTATTTTTTCACCAGTAAGTATATTTACTTTTTCTACTTCTTCTGTTTTTCCAACTGGCTCATTTGTGAGTAAATTAACCTTTTGTACATCTGTGCTTTTTTCAAGCGTGCTTTGTGATATATTTTCAGATGCTTTTTCTTCTACACTTGTGTTAACAGCAAGAAGAAATTCTATATTTTTTTGCATGTATTTTGTTTCCTTGCAGTAATGCTCTTTATATTTTTCACTTTTTCTCTTTATAATACAATTTGCACTTACTTTCAAGAAAGAATGTTTTTAAAAAAAAGGGAAATTTTCAAGATTTCCCTTTTCAATTTATGCCAAAGTGACTACTTTTCAGATACACTCTTCATTTTTCTATAATCCGCTATCCCCATAATATAGCAGGACTATTTCTTACGGCTGTAAGTCCTTCCTTGATAGGTAATACACGTATACCATAGACATATCTACCATTTTTCTTAGCTTTATAATTACCTGTATAAAGCATATTTTCTTTTGTTGTTCTATCAAGTTTTAAGTGAACGATATCAGGCTTTGCAGTAAAGTCATAGCCGTCCCCTTCGCCAATAACAAGTTGAACGTCAATATTTTCGATAGGCATTTCACCTGGAAATAGGTTTACTTCAACACTAAAAGGTTGACCGCAAACTAAGGTATCGCCACTTATTCCAGAAAGTTGAATATCGTTTATTCTTAATGAATTAAAGAGTTTTGCTATTTCAACTCTCCAAATAGCATTTTCTCGAGCAAGTTTATAATTATCCTTTGCAAGTTCTGTTGCTCTATCCGCTGTTGGTGAATACATTATTTCCATGTAATCATTCAACATTCTATGTGTGCTGTATTCAGCTGTGAGCGTACGCATACTATTTTTTACAATTTCTAGCCATTTTGCTGAAATACCATTTTTATTTCTGTCGTAATATGTTGGAATTACTTTTTCTTCTAAGAGCACATAAAGAGCTTTTGCGTCAAGATAATCACTTTGCATATCGAAATTATCGTCATATTTCTTTACATCAGGCCCTATTGTCCAACCATTTGTGCCATCATAACCTTCACACCACCAACCATCTGAAACAGAAAGGTTAACACCGCCATTCACTGGCACTTTCTGCCCACTTGTTCCGCTTGCTTCATGCGGTCTTCTTGGGTTATTAAGCCAAACATCACAGCCTTGTACCAATGCTTTTGAAACAATAAGACTATAATCTTCCACAAAATAAATCTTGCCTTGGAAGCGTGGATCCATACTGTATTTGATAACTTCTTGAATAAGTGAAATACCACTTTCATCAGCTGGGTGTGATTTACCTGAGAAGAGGAAGACAACTGGCCTATCTGCATGATTTAAGATACTTGCAAGTCTATCTGGATCAGAGAAGAGTAAGTTCGCTCTTTTGTAAGTAGCAAAACGTCTTGCAAAGCCGATAATAAGTGAATTTGTATTGAGATATTCGTCAACTTTATGGAAATATGAACGATCTATACCGTATTTTTCAACAAAGGCAGGTATACCTTTTTTCACTTTTTCAGTGAGCATACGTTTTTGAGATTTTTTTGCGTTCAGCAATGCTTCGTCTGGAATATCATACACCTTATCCCAGTTTTTATCAGAAGTAGGTAGCTGGTCCCATTTATGGGACACAAATTTTGACAATAATTCACGATAACCAAAGCCTACAAAAGAAGGTGCATGTATACCATTTGTCACATGTGTGATTGGAATTTCTGGTAAAACTAAACCTTTCCAGCAATCTTTCCACATTCTGCGTGAAACTTCGCCGTGCAACCAGCTTACCGCATTAGATTTATTTGAGAATTTCAAGCCAAGTACGGTCATGTCAAAATGCCTATCTTCATGCCCTTCCATTGCACCAAAGGTGAGAAACTCTTGCCAACTAAGCCCCATGCTATGAGCCCATGAAGTAAAGTAACGTGACATTTGATCAACAGTAAAGCGTTCATTACCAGCAGCAACTGGCGTATGCGTTGTGAGAACACAAGAACCTGTAACAAATTCAATAGCTTCTTCCAAAGTCATATTGTCTTCATTTTTATGCTTGCGTATTCTTTCTAAAATCAAGAAAGCAGAGTGACCTTCGTTCATATGGAAAACAGATGGAGTGAGGCCTAATCTGTAACAAAGGCGAACACCGCCTATACCAAGCACTATTTCTTGACGCAAACGCACGTCTCTATCTGCTTCGTAAAGTCTGGCAGTTATGCCTCTGTCTTCGTCAGTATTTCTTGGAATATCAGTGTCTAGTAAATAAAGCTTTGCTCTACCAACCTTCACTTCCCACACAGCCATATACAAGATTCTGCCTGGCAGTTCTAATTCTATAACTATCTGTTTTTTATCCATATCACATAAAGGCTCTATAGGCAGAGTTGAAAAATCGTTGTATGGATATATGGCAACTTGTCTACCATCTTTATTGATTTGCTGGTGGAAATAGCCATTTCTATACAATAGACCTATGCCTATTACTGGCAATGCCAAATCACTTACAGATTTCATGTGATCGCCAGCCAAGATACCTAAGCCACCGGAATAAATTGGTAATGACTCGTGTATACCAAATTCACAGCAGAAATAAGCAACAGGATTAGAGCTGTCAATAGAATTGAAAGTTTTGGTAGGTTCAGCCATGTATTCATCAAATCTTTCAAGCACTTGCTCATAAGCGTCCATATATGTGATATTTTGTGTGAGCTCAACAAATCTGTCAGGATCTGCTTTTTCAATCATCATAAGTGGATTTCTGTCAACGCTTTCCCAAAGTGCTGGATCAATTTCATAAAAAAGTTTTCTCGCATCGTTATTCCACGCCCACCAAAGATTTAAAGCAAGTTCACGAAGGCGTGATAATGCTGGTGGAAGCTCGGCAACCGCTGTTATCATGCGAAGTAGTGGCGTAGTGGAGCAAGAGGCGGCTAGCAATTTTGAGTTTTGCGTTTTTTGTAATTCTCTGTTTTTTCCTCTAAGCATTGCTTTATCAGATGCAAGAGCATAGGCTTCGCAATAATTTGGGTAGAAAGAATCCCAAGTGCTTTGTTCAGCAATAAGTCTTGCTGATTTTCTATATTCTAAAAGCCTTTGTTCTGGCATACGAATATATTCAAGCATTGATTGTTCCAAAGCTGAAACAACGTTTTCGTAGGAATTATTTTGACGTGAAATAACTGTAACGCCATTTACATTAAAGTTGTTATTTGCTTCAAGATTACGCACCCAAATACCAAAACCAGATAAATCAGTTGTGATTGTTGGAACACCATAAGCAGCAGCTTCATGCGGAGTATAGCCCCATGGCTCATACCATGAAGGGAAAACACTTAAATCGCAACCAGCTAATATTTCAAAATATTCCATATTAAAAAAGCCGTCATGCCCGTCTAGCATTGCTGGCACAAAAACAACTTGAACATTATTTTTCGGTGAATTATCTAAACCAAGTTTCTTACATGCATTTAAAATACTGTCATTTGCTTCATTATATACATGGAAAGGTGAGATAAAACTTGAATCGTCGTTTGGATTTGGTACAATATTTGGATCGCCACTTGCTACATCATGATTAATACCCGTATGACCGCCCATCACAAGGCAAAGAGCAAGAAGATGCGTGTCTGTTCCTTCAAGGCTTTTATTTATCTTTGCTAAAGAGTCTAAGAAAACATCAACACCCTTGTTATGATATTCGTAACGACCTGAAATAGCAGCAATTTTAATATTTGCTGGTACTTTTCTGCGTAATAATCTTTCTATTGGTTTGAGCAGTTTTTCTCTTGATTCAGCTGCTAATTGTCTTTCTTTGCTGTAGTCAGGCATGACTCTAAGATCAAGTCCGTTGGTTGTGATCACATCAGGTCTTGCATGCAAGAAGTTTTCAGCCTCACCTGCAGTGATATGACTTACCGTTGTGAAAGCATCAGCCTCTCTTGCTGAAACTTGTTCCATCGAACATTTTGCAATAATACCATGCATTGCTGCTTCTTTTTTGGAATTGATATTCTTCATTTGCTTATAAATATCAATACCTGAACCAGCTAAAGCTCTTCCAAGCATAGTTGCGTGCGTTGTAAAAACAGTTGCAATTTCTGGGGCAAAGGTTTTTACAGCCAAAAGTCCAGCACCACACATCCATTCGTGGAAGTGGGCTATGGCACTTTTTTTCTTCGGTGCTATTGTGCTTTCCCAAATAGTGGCAATTACCTCGCCGCAAGTATAGGAAAAGAGCACAGGTTCTTCGTAGTCAAAACCGCCAAGTAGTGAGTCTACTCCGTATTTTTCCCAAAGCTCTCTTAAAATTTGGTTTTTATTATATCTACTTACAAAATCAACAAGAATAACTTTTGGATTACCAGGAATATTCCATCTACCTACACGGCATTTAAGATCTTTTGCAGCTAAGGCTTGCTTTATAGGAGTCCACTCAGGATCATTACTCTCTACAAAGCCAGCATTAACATGCAGAGCAGGGCCTATCAAGAAGTAGTTGTCGCCAAATTCTTCTTTAGCTTGCAATACCTTTGAGGTTACTACCTCATAAATGCCACCAACTTTATTACAAACCTCCCAACTTACTTCAAAAAGGCTATCAAAAGAATTAAACTTATTAGACATAGTTACCTCTATTATTTTTTAGAATATATTAAATATATTCACTATCTTTTTTTATTTTCTTCTATTTTTCTACTATTTTCTTGTCTTCTCTATTATTATTTAAACTGTTTTCTTTATAGGCTCTGCTAAGATATTTTTTTATTCTTTAACTTCTGCTAGATTTTTAACTCTTAGCTGTAAGTCAGAAAGAATATTCATATAATTAATGTAAGCTTCGTATGGACTTTCAAGTTTGTTTGGATCTCTTGCTCTTTCATGCATGCTCATAGCATAGATATGTTCGCTATCTTGTAGAACTTGCCACATTTTGGTTAGATTTTTATCATTAACTTTATGCATCATTTTTTCAAGATTATAGCAAGAAAGCAAGGCATCTTTTTGCAAATCATTATTTTGCCAAATGCTTATGTCGCGTGTTTTTCTTTCCCATGAAGTAATCTCTGGAATACTTACAGGAATAGATGCCTTTAATTTAGCAACTTCAGCTAAAGTTTTAAAGCAAAAGTTTTGATTTTCTAAAACCTTTGTTGGAAAATCTCTTAAAAATTCAAAAATACCATCTTTTTTTGTATGATAAATTCCAAAATTTTCATATCTTAAAAAGATATTTATGCTTTGAGCCTTATCGCCACATTCAAAAATCCAAGAGGCATATTTCTTTGCTTTTAGTGGATATTCAGCCCAGTAAAAATCAGTAAAACGGCCTGAAATATCTTCAGAAAGACTATTATTTCTGAGTAATAGCTTCATCTTTTCATTTTTTTCTGTTTGATAAACTTTATTAGGATCTGAAAGTTTTAATTCAAAACCTTTATCTGCTAAAATTGCTTTATAACCTTGTTCATAAGCCCATTCTGCACTTTCATCATTATAGATTAATTCTGTATTGCAGCAAACTTTTGGCTTAATATTGAAAAGCTTTTTCATTTTTTTTGCGTGCATGTCCATCTGCCTATTAAATTCTTCTTTAGAATAAAAATAGGCTAAACTATTATAATAAGGCATAGCAACAAAATCAACGCAAGACGTAGCAGCTAAA
>CAYJHN010000001.1:20902-21373 GCA_964369985.1 uncultured Desulfovibrionaceae bacterium
AAGATTCTATAACTTCAGGCGCATGCTCTTCAAGCAAGTCAAGAGTTAAGCCAGTTATTGCAAAACTAATTTTGAATCTTCCTTCGTGTTTTTTTATAAGATTTAAAAGAATTTTATTTGCAGGCAAATAACATTCAGTTGCTGCTTTTAACACAGCTGCTAGATTACTTTCATTGTGTTCATAAAAAGGATTTTCGCCAATTTCAAAAAATGAATATTTACGCAACTTATAAGGAAGATGCACTTGAAAAAATAAAGAAACATTCGACATATTAAACTCCTAATTCCTCGTGATAAATGCTGTTAATTTTTTTCGCACTTTCTACCCAAGAAATTTTCTTTAGAGCCTCTGTGCTTTCAGCCATGAGCACATTACTCAGTTCTGGATATGTAAGTAAGGGGCAAATTTGATTTGCTAATTCTTCGATATCCCAAAAATCAACTTTAAGACCGTGTTTTAATATTTCTGCC
>CAYJHN010000001.1:21383-27682 GCA_964369985.1 uncultured Desulfovibrionaceae bacterium
ACAAAGCAATGATTCTAAAGGAGCGATACCAAATGGCTCTGAAACAGATGGCATTACATAAACATCAGCCAAGGCATAGAGTTTTTGAACTTGACTTGGGTTTAGAAAACCTGGAAAATGAAATCTTGAGCCCATTCTAAGCTCTGTTACTAAATCTATCATTTTTTGCATCAAGTCCCCTGAGCCTGCCATAATAAAGTGGGCATCAGGAATTTTTTCAAGCACCAATTTTGCCGCCCTTACAAAATATTCAGGGCCTTTTTGGTGTGTAATTCGTCCCATAAATAGAACGATTTTTTCATTTTCAAGCAAACCAGGCAATTTTAAATCACCTAATATTTTTTTATCAACAGCATTGTGCACAACTTTAACCTTTGCACTATCAATACCATATTTTTCAACTACCATTTTCTTGGTACGCTCTGAAACAGCAATAATAACATCTGCACATTCAAAGCCAAGGCGTTCCATATCGTAAACAAAAGAATTTACGCCTTCTTCATTTCTATCAAATTCTGTTGCATGTATGTGCACAACTAACTTTTTATTACTTACTTTTTTTGCTATTGCAGCAGCAGGAAAGGTCATCCAATCGTGTGCATGGATAATGTCAAAATCTTCGCGTAGTGCTATTGCACAAGCAGCTTGAGCATATCTGTAAACTTCGTCAAAAAGTGTAGCTCCGTAGCCATTTTTCACAGTTACGGTTTTTTCTTCGCCAAAAAAGCTTTCTTTGATTTCTTTTTCGCTTTTATGTTTATGCTCTTCTTGACTTGTATAAAGAAATTCTTGATACGAAGCTTCATTCATATAGGGCATAAGCGTGCTTTCAACGCTATGAAAAGCAATATTTTTCACTGAAGAATTTTCAAAAAAGTGCTTATACGCTCTTTGATGTTCTTCTTTTATTTTTACGCCTGAAGCCGAACGTAAGGTAAGATGATCATTTGTCTTACTTTCTTCTAAAAGCGATGGCACAATAAAGATGATTTCAGTCCCACACTTTGCTAGGCCGCTGGTTATCCCATAACAAGCTGTTCCTAGACCACCACTAATGTGCGGAGGAAATTCCCACCCAAACATCAACACACGCATACACTACTCCTAGTCTACAATATAATCTGCCTACTCTATCTTTCTCTTTTTACTTTTTAAAACAATCTTTACTCTATCTTGTTGATTTTTCAACTCAGTAACAATTGTTTTAAGTGAATAAGTTTTTTAAAATTCCTTCTTCCCATTTTTCGTAAATATCTGGATAGCTTGCTTTAATCTTTGTTAAAGATCTATAACAAGCCGCCACACTCCACGCTTGGAAAGGGCAACCGTCTGGCGAATAAGGTTCATCGCCACTAAATACTTCTGAAATTCCATGTATTCCAGCTTCTTTTAAATGCACTTCAAATAAAGGACTTATCTTTTTCAAATAAAAGGCAATTTCCATTTCTTTTTCTGCTTCTGTCTTTTTTAGTGAAAGAAGAGCGTCAACATAAGCACCTAAAAGCCAAGGCCATGCTGTTCCCTGATGGTATGCACTGTCTCTTTGTGAAGAAGAGCCAGCGTATTCTCCCTTATATTGCACCGACATAGGAGAAAGAGTGCGTAAACCAAAAGGAATAAGCAATGAAGATTTCACAGTTTCAAAAACTTTGATTTCATCATCTATATTTAAAAGATGATATGGCAAAGCAAGGGCAAAAAGCTGATTTGGCCTAATTGATCTATCCATTGCTCTTGCGTTAAAACTGTCTGCCAAGTAGCCGCCATAAGCTTGAACCCAAAAAGCTTCTTTGAAAGATTTTTTCAAGGCAACTAAATATTCATCAGCTATTTCAGATTTTTCGTTAAATCTTATTTCTAATTCTTTACAATACGATAAGGCATTAAACCACAATGCATTAAGCTCAACTGCATAGCCTGAACGAGGCGTAACAGGTTTGTTTGCAACCTTTGCGTCCATCCATGTAAGCTGAGTATTTTCGTTACCAGCATAGAGTAAACCTTTTTCATCTATGTATAAATCATAGTTTGCACAATGCACGCCAGAAGAAAAAGTTTTAATAATTTCTTGAATTGCAGGTAAGGCAAATTCTTTCAAAAATTCATCTTCATTTTCTGAATATTCTTCTAAGGCTTGTACAGCACGCACAAACCACAGTGAAGCATCAACAGTATTGTAAGAATTGTTACCATCAGCTGAGAGCATATTCGGGAAAAAGCCATCTTTCATTTGTGCTATCAAATCTTTTAAGATTTGCTTTCCATCATCTATTCTGCCGCTCACAAAACAAAGACCAGGCAAGGAAATAAAAGTATCTCTACCCCAAGCTTGAAACCATGGATAACCCGCTACAATTTCTAAGAAATTATTTGGCGAGCGTGAAATAAAGATATCACCGCAGTTTTTCAAGTAATCAAGCAAATTTTTGGCAGAATCTGCTTTTTCATTTTGCTCTGCACTTTCTTTGTTCCAAAGTTTTTCCAAAGTAAGATCTTGTAAAAGCCCCAGTTCACAGCAACTTGCCGCAAAATAAATAGGCTCTGAGGATTTTATTTCAACATCAAATGTCGCAAGCGAATACAAGTCTTCATAGCTATTAAAGCCACGAGCTTCTTCAGTTGGGTAATGTACGCCTTTTACCCATGTTGGCAAATAAGCAAGATTAAACTTTTGCTTTGATTCAATTAAAAATTCAATTTCTGGCAAATCGGGATAAGGTTTTGTGCTAAAACCTTGCTTTAACATTTTGATATTTTTATCTAAAAATAAATTTTCAACAGTTAAGCTGTGAATATCTCTAAAAGCAATAAATGGATTGATTTTTAAAACAAATTTCTCATTTTCTTTCTTTTGCTTGCTTTCTAAAGTATACTTCACAAGTATAGTATTTTTGCCTTTAACCATGCAAATTTCACGTTTAAGGGTAAAAGCATCAAAATGGTATTCAAATACTGGATAGGCATTAATTTCTACTTTTTCCAAATTTTCAATAGAAACTGGGTAGTAAAGATCTGCGTGCTTCTTTGTTGAAAGAAAAAGCTCTTCATCATTCACACAAATAGCTTCTTCTAAATGCGATAAAAGCACAAATCTTCCAGCTGGTTCTGCAAGGTTTACATTAAGCAAGCCATGATACTTTCTTGTATTGCAAAGCTGTAGACTAGACGAAGCATAAGAACCTAGTCCATTGGTGAGTATCCACTCTCTTTTGCGTATATCTTCAATTTTTAAATCTTCTTTACCAAATGAAAACTTCACTATCATTCCCCTTTTAACAACAATCAGATACAAAGTTACACGTCATTCCAAATCACTCTCTATCTATTTGAAACCATAGAAAAAAAGTGAGCGTAGCGAACAAAAACTTTAGCGAGCAAAACAAGAGCCACGCCTCTTGTAAGCGAGGTTTCGTGCACAGCGTGCCGAAACAAATTTAAATAACAGATACAAAGTTACACGTCATTCCAAATCACCCTCTATCTACTTGAAACCATAGAAAAAAAGTGAACGTAGCGAACAAAGACACTAGCTCGCGAAACATGAGCTACGCCTCTTGTAAGCGAGGTTTCGTGCACAGCGTGCCGAAACAAATTTATATAACAGATATAAAGTTACATGAGAAAGTCTATTGACTAGACATAAAAGAAAAAAACCGTTAAGCTAAAAAAACAAATCAAATAAAGCCGAAAAAAACCAACTTAAATGCTATACACTGTTTAAAGAAATAAAGTCTTTTTGACGCCATAAAACTATTAAACAAAACTCGATAAATACAATTATGAGTATAAAACAAAGTGATAGATATAAAGCGAAAAAAACCCCTTAATTTCACAAAACAAATCACTAACAATAATTAGCCCTAATTTACCACATTTAGAAATAAAAGTAAAGCCTTAGTATTTATTAAAAACACATTTTTCTATAATAGAAATAGGAGAAAAAATGTACTATTTTACTTGCGATATCGGCGGAACAAATGCACGCTTTGCCTTGTTCACAAAAAAAAATAATTCTTTCCACTTACTCTATTCTACATGGCTTATGTCACAAGAATATGACAACTTTATTTCTTTATACGAAGCTTTATGCAAAAAAGATAGCAACTTTGCCCCGCAAAACATTAACTCCTGTATTATAGCACTTGCTGGTTTAGTGAAAGAAGAAAGCTACGCTAAAATCACAAATCTCTCTTGGTCAGTGGATTTAAATGAAATAAAAAAAGCAATGCCAAATTTCCCAAAAACCTTGCTTATCAACGATTTTTCTGCGCAAGCCATGGCTTTTAGCAATCCAGAGAGCATTGCTCTCATACCTTTTTTTGCCTCAAATAAGGTCGAATTTCCTCTTCTTGTGACTGGGGCTGGCACTGGTTTTGGCTGTGCTTTTTTAGCAAAAACAGAACATGGCTTTTTTCTCCAGCCCTCTGAAGTTGGGCATCAAAATTTTTACTTTGATCTAAGCAAGAAAGATGAACTTGCCCTTGCAGATTTTTTATACAAAGAAAAAAAGCTAGACACAATAAATGTCGAACATCTTTTAAGCGGCTTTGCACTTGAAGCAATACACGAATTTCTCACAAAGGAGAAAAAAGCAGCTAAAGAAATAGAAAGTTCTTCCCCTGCCTTTGCTCTTTTTTCTCGTTTTTATGCAAGAACGTTAAAAAATCTTTCGCTTACCTATCTCACAAAGACAGCAATCATCACTGGTGGCATAGTTGCAAAACACGAGCATATTCTTTCAAAAGAATTTTACGACGAATTTATAAAGCATGAAAAAATGTCAGAATATTTAAAAGAAGTTATGTTTTTTCTAAATAAAAACGAGGATATAGCGCTTATAGGAGCATCAAGATATTTTGATAAGATCTAGCTATATTTTATTAAAATATCCTTTAAAATACTCTCAACTATTCTACAACAACAAGAGTGTTATTTTCAATCTTCGCTCTTCTGTTACAAAAAGCAGGAAAGTCGTTTTCGTAATGTGAAACAAAGAGCATCTGTATATTTTTTTCCACTAAAACTTCAAGAGTTTCAAGCATTTGCTGACGAGCAAAAATATCCAAACCAGAATATGCCTCGTCAAATAAAAGCATGTCTGGCTGAGTTATCAAGGCTCTTGCAAGTAAAGCTCTTCGCATTTGTCCTGTTGAAAGACTTGAAATCCTTCTATGAATAAACGCAGATAATTTCAGATAGTTAGCCCAATTTGAAGCTATTTCTTTTTCTTCCTCTGAATATATACGATACACTCCTACCACATTATCAAAACCAGAAAGCACAAGCTCAAAAGCAGTTATATCATAAGTATAAAGAGATTGTTGCCTATCTGAAAGCAAGAAAATACTTGAACGAATATCAGCCAACAAGCTAGATTCTTTATTGAATTTTGGTAAAAACCTTCTTACGCTTCCGCCTAATGCAGCATGTTCGTCATGGGCTAAAAGCCTTAAAAAAGTTGATTTACCAGCACCATTTGAACCAGTTATTTTCCAGTAGTCATTTTCTTTCCATCTAAAATTTACATTTTGTAAAATGCGTCTTCTTTCAATGTAAACATCTGCATTTACAACATCTATTAAAATCTTTTTTTCTTTTACTGCTGGCACAGATGCAAGAGCCTGCACTGCTGGCGGAGTCATTTGTTTTTCTGCAAGAGCTAAAAATTCTTCTTTAGCACTTATTGCAAGTAAAGGCTTTGAGTATTCTCCTATATTTTTATGTAAGAGACCGTCTTTCAAGAAGAACATTTCTTCAACAAAATCAGGCAAAGAATCTTCTCTATGCGTAGTAAAAAGAAATGTTGTCTTGTCTTTTGCCTTTTCAAGCACAGAAAAAACCAATGTTCTTGCATCTTTATCTAAACCATCCATAAATTCATCTAAAAGCACAATTTCTGGTTCAGCTATTAAAGCTCTTGCAAGAAGTAAGATTCTTAACTGGCCTTGTGATAGATAGGTAATAAGCTCAGAAAGAAGTGGAAAAATATTCAATTCTCTTGCTAATTCATATACTTTCTTTTCTTTTTCTGCCCCTAAAGCCTCATAGATCAAGATATTATTTGTATAGCCAGATAAAATAAGTTCAAAACCATTGATATTTCTCGCTTGACGCATATATTTTTCTTGCTGTGCAGCAGAAACAAGAGTTGTCATCTTTCTTGCAATAAGCCGTGAAGTATCACCCTCTCCATTATTGTCGGATTTGCCATCTTCATGCCATGCAATAGTGCCAGAATCAAGCCAAGCCTCACCACAAATAAGTTTTAAAAGAGTGGATTTTCCTGCACCATTTGCACC
>CAYJHN010000001.1:27692-37483 GCA_964369985.1 uncultured Desulfovibrionaceae bacterium
TTTCTAAACAAAACTCAAAAGCTTTTTCCTTATTGCCAAGCACATGATTTCTTTCTTTATCAAGATAATAACTTAAATACGCATTTTTTATGCTAAGAACTGGCTTTGACATGTCTTCCTCTACAAAAGAATTTCTATTTATTATTTTAATTATACTTACTCTACATTCATTCTATTGATAGAAAATCAATTTTATTTATGTATGATATTTATAAGTGGCGAAATAAAAAGTTGCGTTCCTAAACCTGCTAACCATGCATACAGAGGCAGTTTTAAAATAACTATAGCCACAAAAGAAAGTGCAATAATAACAACAAGCCTAACAAACCATAGAAACAAAGCTTTTATTGAAATATTTTTAGCACCACCAACAGGAAAATTTTGTACAATATGCCTTGCCATGAGGGCAAAATTTCCAAAGGCAAGAAGAGATGCAAGCGAAAATGAAAGTGGTATAAGGGTAAAAGGCAAAGAAATTAAGGCAAGTGCAAATACAAAAGCATTAAAAAGAAAAAGACTGCGTACAATTATACGCACTCTTTCAATACGGTAGCCATATTTCCATAAAAAAGAATCTATTTTATGGATTATTGCCTGCGAATATTTTTTATTTACTGACATAAAGTATTACTTTAACTCAACATCATCATTAGTTTTGTCTATTTCATTCACGCAAGTTTTTTCACTTTGTTCGCATGACAATTTTTCTTCTTTAACTTCTTTTACTTCGTCAATTTCTTCAACTTTGTCTTGTTTTTGATTTTCAGCCACATTTTCTTTATTTTCAGTTTTTTCAATTTGTGCTTCTTTTTTTGCTTCTGCTTCTTCTTGACTTTTATTCATCAATTTTTCAAGCATAACATGTGAAGGCTGAGCATCTGACTGCGGAACTTGTAAACCTATTTTTTTATGTGCATTAATAAGAATTGGGCCAGTAAGATTTAAACTTGTAAGATGCGGTTTGCCATGCGGAATAGTTACAGTAACAAGCACTGTTGCATCAGCTGGGCTTTCAAGGCAAAGTAGTTTTTGTTCAGCATCGCCAACTTTCAAGGAATAGTCTGGCAAAAAGGAATAAGGATCAGCCACAAGCAAGCCTAAACTTGGTTCACTTATACTTTGCAAAATAAGCATTGGCGCATCTTCATTAATTTGCAAAAGTGTAAACTCATGCATGTCTTCAAAGCCTATTATTCCTTTAGGAAAATAGATTATTTTAGACTCATCAATGCTTTGCTCTCCTAGCCTTGTCTGGATAACTATTTTTTCTTGTCTTGCCATAACATTGCCGCCACAAAAAGGTCTTCATTACTGTTTTTTAGTGCCATTTTATTTTCTTCAATAACACGTCTATACACTTCTTCTCTATACACCACCATATCGTCAGGCAAGGTCAAGCCAATTTTGACTTGTTTTGACTGTACGCTAAGTACTGTTATTCGTATGTCGTCGCCCACATAGAGGCTTTCGCCAATACGGCGTGTGAGAATAAGCATATCAACACTTCCAATTCCAATTTTTTACTTTTTAGCTATTCTAGCAAAAAGTCGCTTCACTAAAGATTATATAGTAACTAGAGGAAGTTTGTCAAATTCAAATTCATAATCATAGAAGAAGATTGCAATACTGTTTGGTATGCCATTTGTTGCATTGTCAAATCGTTTACAAGCTCTGTTACGTCAACGTCTTCAAGATATGACATTCTTTCAGTAAGATCTAATTCTGTATAGGTGAGCATTTGCCTTGTTGATTCAAGATGTGTTGTTCTTGCACCAATAGAAGCTTGCTCGGTTAATAAATGGGTTAACGCTTCTTCAATTTCTTCTAAAGCTCTAGAACACCCTTCTTGGTTATTTGTTTCTAAAGCTCCTACAAGTCTGCCTAATGTTTCAAAAAGGTTTTCCCCTTCGCCATCAAAAGCAGCTACAGTCACATCTGTACCTTGCGGAACATACACGCCGCCAAACACATCTTTACCAACATTATTTACAGTAATATAACTATCTTGCGCTTGTTCGTAATCAAGATTTGCTCTTTGCGGTTGAATACTATATTGCGTGCCAGCTGATACTATATTGTTAGGATCTGTTTGGTCGCCTTCTAAGTCAAAAAAACCACCAGGAACAGGCAAACGCACTAAGGCTTCACCAGAATTTATGTCAATTCTTGATTCAACAGTTTGAGTTATCCAGCTTTGACCGCCATCTGTACTGTAAGAATAGCTCACGCTTTGTGGAGTATCTGTTAAGTCAACATTGTCATTAAGGCGTACTTGCACATTTGTTTCAAAATAGCCATTACCTGTTAAAGTCACTCCAGCAGGAGATTCTCCATAGGTTGTCACTTCTGGTGGAACAGAATTATCATAAGCTAAATATTCAGCTGCTGGCCTAATTGTTAAAGAAGTTCCATTGTCTTCACTAAATGGAAGTGCTGGATCATAAAGTTCTACTGTTCTTGGAGGAACAATATCAACAATACCAATTTCAGTATCAGCAACTCTCATCACAGTATCGCCACCAGCTACTACGCCAGTTTGCCAAGTTTCGCCGCCGTCGTCTGTATAAGAATAATTTAAAGTTGTGCCAGCAGGCGGAGGCAATGTAATATCCGCTGGATCGGCTGCAGGTGGAGTTGTGCTGTCAAAGCGGATAAGAATAGAACGCGGTGCTTCGCCTTCTACTGGAAAAATTACCCCATCAAAATTAGGATCTACAGTTGAAACACCAAGACTTTCTTCATAAGGAGCTGCATCAATATTTTGACCAGCAAAGATGAAACGTCCATTTTGTTCTGAGTTTGCAAGTGTGATTAATCTTTCGTATAATTCTCTTGCTTCGGCAGCAATTTGGAGTCTGTTTTCGTCATCGTAAGTACCTGTAGCACCTTGTTCTGCTAATTCTTTAAAACGGGAAAGAGTTGTGTTTACTTCAGAAAGCACACCAGAAGAAAGGTCTAGCCAGCCTATACCTGTGTCGATATTAGCGACATATTGTTCGGTTTTCTCTATACTTGCACGATAGTTTAATATATGAGCTGAGGCTGCTGGATCATCAGAAGGAGCATTTACTTTCTTCATTGTTGCAGACTGCAAGTTTAAATCCATGTAGTCAGATAGATTACTATTGATATTTGATGTAAAGCTTGAGTACATCATTGTTTGAGTAATACGCATAGTAATTCTCCTATTGTTTCAAACCTAAGACGGTTTGCAACATTTCGTCGGCTGTTGTAATGAGTTTAGCAGCTGCAGTGTAAGAATGTTGAAATTTGACAAGATTTGTCATTTCTTCATCAAGGCTTACACCTGAATTTGATAAAATTCTGTTATATAAATCAGAGGACATAGCCGCATTGTATTCCATATTGAAATTTGCATTACTTGTTTCTGCACCAACTAAAGAAACTACGCCTGAATAATAAGCTGTAAGTGATTGACTTGTACTTTCCCAAGCTGTGTTTATCTGCACTGCTTCAGTTGCAAGTTTTGCAATTTGTAAAGCAATAGAATTGTCGCCAGCGGTTAAAACGCCTGCTTCATTTCTTTGCCCAGAGTTTACAAGAGCTGGATTATTACGAAGGTCATCGTTCAAGGCAATATCGCCAGCATCAGAACCTGTAAAGAAAGTATTTATTCCAAGCCCAGCTAAAAGACCTGTTGAGTCTTGTCCAAATGAAAGATTTAAGCCATCTCTTGCTGTTAATTCTAGCTTACCATTTACAACCTGTGCACTAATATCACCAGCAAAAGTACCATTTATCGCATTTACAACATCGTCTAATGAATGTTTAGCAGGGTCAAAGTTATCTATTTCAGGTGTTGTTGGATCAAAATCTATAGCTTCTGCACGAAATTCTTCGCCTGTTGCTTCGTCATGCAAGTAAACAGTCATGTTGCCTGCTTGCAATCTGTCAAAATAAGCCATACCTGAGCCAGATTCACCTAAAGGCACTGTTCTGTTTTCAATCTCTTCGCTACCATAATATGCAGATTGTGGAAATGTGCTCGCACCCTGTGAGTGAATTGCATTTACTTCCCAAATCAAAGATGAAGCCAAAGCGTCCATCTTATCCATATATTTACCGATATTATGGTCACGAGTATTGAAATAAGCAGTTAAACTACCGCCAGTCAATCTGCTTTCATCATCACTGCCATCACCATAGATTTGCGGTGTGATATTTACAGGATCACGAGTTGGTTCAACCCAGTATAAGCCTGTTTTTGGCACTATAGTAATAGTGTCGCCAGTGATATAATCGTCTTCAGTAAAAGTGATTTCTAAATCTTTTACCTTTACGCTTTCACCTGGAGGCGGTGCTGTAAAGTATTGAGTTGAGCCATCTGGATTTGTGAGCCAAGTTTTACCGCCATCTAAAGATACGCGGAATTGATCAGCATTACCAAATTCTAATGTATATTCAAAAGCATCAGTACCACTTACTTCAACTTTACCAGTATAACCTTCTAATTGGTATTCAATTTCATTGCTTTGAAGTTGTAAAGAATAAGTTGACGCACCTTGCACTAAAGGTAAACCATTAGCAAGACGCACTGTGAAATCTTTTGAAGTGTCGTCAACATCAACGTCAACAATCTGTGCTAATTCACGAACAAGAGTATCTCTTTGATCGAGAAGAGAGTTTGGAGTATTTCCTGGATAAGTGCTTTTAGTAATATCAGTATTTAATTGAGCAATAGCTTCAATGATTTCATTTACTCTTTCAACATCATTTGTAATATAATCGTTAATTTCTTCTTGATAATCTTCTAAAGTTGTTTGCGTGTCGCGGATAATGCCTGTAAGGGCTTCTGCTTCAGTAAGAAGAGCTTCTTTTGTTGGAAGATCGTCAGGCAAGAGTGACACTTGTTGCCATTTATTGAAAAATTCAGTCATAGAAGAGCTTATACCTTCACGGTTAGATTCGTTGAAGATATTTTGCACACTATTTAATATACCTGATTGAGTTGTGTATCTTTGTTCTTGTGTGTAACGTTCAAGATAGGTATTTTCAAGCAATCTGTCAAAAGAACGTGTAATTTCAGTAACAGTTGCACCCATGCCCATCTGCCCAACTCTAGAGTCGTAAGGCGAAAAAGCTTCAAAAAGAACATTCTGTTTTGAATAGCCTTCGGTGTTTACGTTATTGATATTATTACCGGTAACTTGTAAGGCAACTTGATTTGCCATTAAAGCATGGTTACCAATGGATAGAACATTGCTGACAGCCATTATAACCTCCCAGAAATAAGCACAGCATCAGGTCTTGTGTTGTTTACATAAGCTCCTTTTTTGCCGTAAGTAGGCTGTTTCTTAGGTGAAACAACCTTTGTCAATTCTTTGATTAATTGTTCGCCTTGTCTTACTAAGGCAACTGAAATTTCTGCATTGAAAGAAGCTTGACGAGCACAAGCTTGTTCACGCTTATCAACTGTTTTATATAATTCTTGAATTTCACTTTGTTGATCTTTAGGAAGCATTTGAGCGAAATCTAAAACTTTTCCACCACCAAGGTTAGCTATTACTTGCTCTTTTTCATCAGCTATTTGACGTAAAAGACCGTGAATTGACAATTCCAAAGAGGTGATTTTGTCAACCTGATTTGAGATAAGAAGGGAAAATTCTTCCTCCATTAGAGACTTTAAAAGTTCTAATGCTTTAATTTGACGGCTTAAACTACCACTGATTTTCGTAAACATAAGCTACCCCTTTTCCGAAAGAAAAATGAATATATCTAAATTATATTATGATAAGTCCATAATTCTATTGTTTAAAATTGTCTCAGGATTTATAGGCATATCTTCTTTTCTTATTTCAAAGTGAAGGTGATTACCTACAGTTCTTCCTGTTGAACCTATTCTTGCAATATCCGTGCCTTTTTCTACAAAGTCACCAGCTTTTACTATTAATTCTGAATTATGCCCATACACTGATGTCAAACCATTCGCGTGTTCAACAATAAGCATATTGCCTAATTCTTCATCAAAACCAGCATAAGAAACTATGCCAGAATCAGCTGCTTTTACCTTTGTGCCGTAGTCAGCAGCAATGTCAATACCGTTGTGCCAAGAGCGTTTGCCGTTTAGAGGATCAAGTCTCCAACCAAAACCAGAACTCATCTTGCCCTCTACTGGCATAGCAAAATCTGCCTTACCTTGTGCACTATAGCCAAGCTCAGTAGTGCCTTCGATTGTATGTGGCTTTACTAAATCAGGGCCACCAGCAAGAGTAGGCTGTAAATCTATCTGTGTTTGACTTTTGCTTGCTACAAATCTATCATCTGCATAAGTATTTGTTTTCACATAACTTTGCCTAATGCCTGCCAATATATCATTTTCAAAGTTAGGAGCAAGTTTTGCTGTATTATTCACAGTAGGGCCTGCTTGCATGCTAAGTAAAGTTTGCTGACCTTGTAGATTTTGCATATTGGCATTAAGAATTTGTGTATTATTATTTACAGTATTATTATTTGTTAATTCTTCAAATTCCATTGTAGGCAAGCCTTCACGCTCAACTCTATGCAAAGGAGATTGCTGGGTATTTACTTGCCCACTCGTCGCACTTGCTTCACTTTGTGCTTTTTTTGCTACTTCATCAGCTAAGGCAGCTGCCTTAATCTTAGCTTGCTGTTCTACAATAAGATTTTGTACTACTTTATCGCCTTTTCTTTTATTTTTTGGTAAATTCGTTTGATAAGTAATCGTTTGCACTATAGGTTCAGCTAACACTTTAGCTTGAGCGTCATTATTCTGACTAGCACTTACTTGTGAGTTAACTGTTGCAGCTTGTTCGCTTGGCATTTCTTCGTACATGCTATTATCAAGTATAGGACTTCTTGCTTCTGCGTTTTTAGGTGCATTTTTTAATGCTGATGCTAGTTCTGCTTTTTGTGTATAAGCTTCAACTGCCTTGTCAACATCAGGCAAAATCTGTGCAGGGGGCACATTTAAGCCTTGTGTTCTAGGCGAAGAATCTTTACTCATAGAAGCAGTATCAGCCTTATTCTTGCTCATCTGCTCCATCATCATATCAGTAAGACCAATACCGCCAGCATTTGTCATGCTCTTAGAAAGTTCTTGATCATACATGCCTTGCCAAAATTTTTCGTCTTTAGAAGATGACATAAGGCCATCTTTTGGCAAGGAAGCACGCATTTGTTCCCACATTTTTTGAATAAATATAGATTCAAAGCCCTGACAAGCTTCTTTTAATTTTTCATTTTCAACTTGTTCAGCACTTTTAGAATTGCCTAATCTTTCAAGTGTTCTTTTTTGGTTATTTAAATTACTTTCTGCCACATTTGCCATGGCTGATTGCATGGTATAATCATTTGTTATAGCTGACATACTAGATTACCTCCAGTTCTGCGAACAATGCCCCCGATGCCTTTAGATTTTTTAATATAGATATCAAATCTCTAGGAGTTGCACCAATGGCGTTCAAACCATCAACAAGTTCTTGTAAGGACGCACCTTCTACCATATTCAAACTTCTTAATTCTTCATTTACAGCAACATTTGTTTCAGGTGTAACAACAGTTTGCCCTTGTGAAAAAGCAGATGGCTGTGAAACTTGTTGCGTTTCTTGCACTGTTACCTGCAAGTTACCATGTGCAACTGCAACCTTTGCTACTCGCACATCACGCCCTATAACTATAGTTCCTGTTTTTTCGTCTACAACAACCTTTGCTACGGTTTCAGGCGAAATTTCTAAATTTTCTACAGAGGCAAGTAATGGTACTAAATTGCCTTTAAATTCTTCTGGTATATTGATTTTTATTGTGCGTATATCTTCGGCATTTGCAAAATCACCGCCCATTGTTTCATTTAATCTTTCAACAACTTGCTGAGTAGTTGAAAAATCTGAAATATTCATGTGTAATTTTAAATCTGATTGTGCGTTGAAATTAAATGGAACTTCACGCTCAACTGTTGCACCACTTGGAATAGATGCCACTGTTGGCGTATTTTGTGTAATGCTTGCAGCTTGTCCCGCAGCAGAATAACCACCAACAATTACAGCACCTTGTGCAATGGCGTATATCTTGCCATCAATACCCTTCAAGCCAGTTGTCAATAAAATACCACCGCTCAAAGAATCTGCATTACCAATGCTTGAGATAGTCACGTCAAGTGGAGAACCAGCCTTTGCAGTTGCTGGAAGCTTTGCTGTAACCATTACAGAAGCCACGTTCTTTGGCTTCAATGTTTTAGCATCAACAGCAACACCCATCTTTTCCATCATATTAATAAGGGAAGAGGCAGTGAAAGGAGTATCTTTTGAATCTCCAGTACCGCTAAGCCCCACCACAAGCCCATAACCAACGAGCTGATTTGTTCTCACTCCAGAAAAAGTGGCAATATCTTTAATACGAACTGCCTCAGCTGGAAGTGCGTAAACTATGCTAAAAAGAAATATTAATAATGATTTTAGTGTCAATTTCATGGCGTTTTTCCTCCGAAAAATCAATAACTACACTCTTTATTACAAGTTTTGTGCCAAAGTGATTTAATAATGAAATATAGTATAGATAGAAGAAAAATCTTCATAATATTTTCTTGCGTTAAAAAAATAAAAATACTTAAATCTCTACTTACATTATTTTTTAAACTTGACATATAAAGATATCTTGATATAGTAATACATATAGTAAATATTTATATCATAAAAGTTTTTTTCACTTTTCTGTAAGAACAAGGAGTATATATGCGTATAGTTGACTTGATAGCCGAACAAAAAAAACCTTTTTGCTCAATAGAATTTTTTCCGCCAAAAGATGTTTCGCAATGGGATAATTTTTTTCATACTGTAGAAGAACTCAAAGAAATCAATCCTTTATTTGCATCTGTAACCTATGGTGCCGGTGGATCTTCACAAGACGCTACCCTTGAAATTGCAACTCGCATGAAAAAAATTGGAGTAGAGCCTATGTCGCATTTTACATGCGTTGGAGCTTCAATTGATAAGATTAAAGACTTTCTCACTTCATTAAAAAAAGCAAATATAGACAATGTTCTTGCTCTTCGTGGTGACGAGCCAAAAGATAAAAAAATCGACTGGAGCAAAGAGCCTTTTGCACATGCTGAAGATCTTATAAAGTTTATTAAAAAATTTAATCCTGAATTAGGTTTAGCTGCTGCTGCATATCCTGCACCGCATCCAGAATCACCAACTTTTGCACTTGATCAGCATTACACAAGAGCTAAAGCCATTGCAGGTGCTGATTTATTTATCACGCAACTTTTCTTTGATGTGCGTGAATATATTGCACTTGTTAATTCTTTACGCGGTTATAATATTAATATTTCTGTTGTTCCAGGCATTTTACCTATTATGTCTTTTGGCTCACTCAAAAGAACAATAAGTCTTTGTGGTGCTAATATTCCATCACAGCTTTATTTTGAACTTGAGAAAATACATGCCGAAGGCGGCGATAAAGCTGTAAAGGAATTTGGCACAGAATACGCGGTTAAGCAGATTAAAGAACTTCTTGCTCTTGGCTGCCCTGGTGTACATTTATATACTTTAAATAAAGCTGATTTAAGTTTAAAAATCGCTAAAGAATGTTTTTAGCAGCTGATTTTTAATAGAATATAAAAAAAGACATAGATTCTCACGTCCTCACCCATACTTTGTATGGCTTCGTCCTCAGAATGACTCACATTGCAAACAAATGTTAAGTTCTTAGCTTAAATACTGTTCGCAGACTTAGTCATTGCAAGTGAGCCTTTACTCTAAAGGCGAAACGTGGCAATCTATGCCTTTAATTCTTTTATTGAGCTATTTAAT
>CAYJHN010000002.1:0-9708 GCA_964369985.1 uncultured Desulfovibrionaceae bacterium
CTCGCAAGAAATGCTAGATAGAGCATCTCTTTTACTTGGCCAAAACTTAAAGTCTATGAATTCAGGCACTTTTCACTCTTTTGCCTTTTCTGCTCTTCGTAGGGTTCCTGAATTTTGCCTCAGGCACGCACAAAAAAGCGAAGGCCATATAAACTTGATGGACAGTGCCGATCAAAATGCTGTTTTAAAAAGCTGTAGAGAAGAATTAAAAATCGCAAAAGGCGACAAGCTTTTTCCTAAAGCTCCTGCAATTATTTCAATGATTTCAAAATCTAGAAATAAAGAGCTCACTCTTGATTATTTATTACAAAAAGAAAGTTGCCACTTACTTACTTTTGCTGATGACATTCTTTCGCTTTCAAATGCCTACACAGACTATAAAAGAAAGCACGGCCTTTATGATTATGACGATTTACTTTTTGAACTTGAAGAATTGTTGCGTGAAGAACCAAGTGTTTTAAACTATTATCTCAATAATTTAAAGCATATTATGGTAGATGAATATCAAGATACCAATAAAGTGCAAGCCCGTCTTATTAAACTTTTAGCTGGCGAAAGCTCCTCTGTTATGGCTGTTGGCGATGATGCACAGTCAATCTATGCTTTCCGCGGGGCAACTGTACGAAATATCCTTGAATTTCCTAAGCATTTTAAAGATACACGCATACTCTATCTTGAAGAAAATTACCGTTCTGAACAGGCTATCCTTGATATAGCAAACTGCATTCTTGCCGAAGCCAAAGAAGGTTATAACAAAAATTTATTTACATCAAAGCTCTTTGATCCGCATGCACCACATCCAGTACGTGTATATAAAGCAATGAGCGATATTTCTCAGGCAAGGCTTGCGTGTAATAGAATTCAAGAGCTTTTGCTCACAGCAAAACCATCTGAAATTGCTATACTTTTCCGTTCAGGCTACCATGCATTCCGTTTAGAAAATGAATTAAATGAAAGAAGAATTTCCTACAAAAAATACGGAGGAATAAAGGTCACAGAAAAAGCAGAAGTAAAAGATTTACTCGCCTATTTACGCCTTATTCTAAACCCTTTAGATTACCCAGCTTTTGAGCGTATTGCCTCTTTTGCAAAAGGAATTGGCAAAAAAACTTCACAAAAACTCTTTCTTGCTAGCCAAGAAAGTCATACAGAAAAAGGCAAGCTTGCTTACCAAAAACTTCTACAAAAATATCCTGATTTTCTTGTAGATATTGAACTTATAGAAAAATTAAAAATCGAATACCACGAAAGCAAAGAAAAAAACACGCAAAATCCGCGTGCTCTTTTGTCGCAAATATTAGAAAGGCATAAAGAGCATATGCCAGAACTTTACCCTGAAGACTATCCTAAGAGAATACAGGCACTTGAAGAGTTCCTTTCTATTTCTGGCTCTTATGACGAACTTGATCTTTTTGTTGCAAACCTTATATTAAATAGCACAGAAGAAGAAGTAGAAACAGATAATTGCGTTGTTTTATCAACAATACACTCTGCTAAAGGTTTAGAGTGGGATCATGTGCTTGTTATGGACTTGGTTGAAGATAGATTTCCGTCAAAACACGCCCTTGTGAATGATGAAGAATTTGAAGAAGAACGTAGGCTTATGTACGTTGCTTGCACAAGAGCGAGAAAGAATTTAGATTTATTTGTGCCTAATTCACTTTATTCTAAAATTCATTCTGGCTACGAATCTGCCCTCACCTCGCCATTTATTCGCTCTATCGATCCTGAAAAATACGCTTTATACCAAGAAGTAGAGCATGGTCAGGTATTCCAAAAACGCCAACAACAACAATATCGAAACCCTTTAGAAGAACAAGCTCGTTCACAATCAGGCATGTTTCCAAAACAGAACAAAGTTGATCCAATTAACGAACAGAAACTTTATTCTTTCTTGCAAAAAGGCACAAAAGCCGAAGAAAAACAAAGTCTAAGCCCAATTAATTCACATGATAGCTCGCTTGCAAAATACAAAAAATATGGTTATTGCAAGCATAAAGTTTTTGGACGTGGTAAAATAATTGAAGAAGTTGACAACGAAAAGTATAGAATAAACTTTCCAAATATAGGCCTTAAAGTTATTTTAAAAGCCTATGTCACACTTGAAAATGAGTAATTTTAAAAATACTTTATAAAAACTACTAATAATACATTAGTTTATAAATTAACTAGAGAATCAAATGCAAAAACTTATTGATTTACATACACATTCAACCTCATCAGACGGCACAGATTCGCCTACACTGCTTATGCAAAACGCAAAAAAGGCAGGCTTATCTGCTATCGCCCTTACTGATCATGATTGCATTGAAGGCGTTGAAGAAGCTGAAAAACAAGCTGCAATTGAGGGAATTGAGCTTATAAAGGGCATCGAAATAAGCACAGATCACAGAAAAGGCGAAATACATATATTAGGTTATTGGCTGGGCGACACAAAGATTGAACTAGAAAACAATATTCAACTCAAAAAAACTTTTGAAAAGCTTATTGCATTTCGCGAACAAAGAAATGAAGATTTATTTAAAAAACTCGCTAGTGTTGGGGTTTACCTTGAAAGAGAAGATGTTGAAAAGCACATGGCTGGGCAAAAACTTATGTGTAGACCGCATTTTGCACTTGCTATGCTTGAAAAAAAATATATCAAAGAATTACGCACAGGCTATTTGAAATATCTTGGTATTGACGGCTCTGCCTATGTGCAAAAGGAAAAACTTTCACACAAGGAAGCTATTGATATTCTTAGATCTTCTAAAGCTCTTGTTTCTGTTGCACACCCATATCTTATTATTTGTAAAGACGAAGACGAAAGAAAAAATTTGTTAAAAAAACTTACAGATTTAGGCCTACAAGGCATAGAAAGCTATTACAGCTTGCATTCACAAAAAGAAACATCTCAATGTATTAGATATTGTTCTGAATTTGGCCTTGAAGCAAGCTGTGGTTCAGACTATCACGGTTTTGTAAAACCACAAATAAAACTTGGCATAGGTAAAGGCTCTTTAAGAATGGATTATTCCATTTTAGAAAAACTAAAAGCAAGGCATGAAAAAGACTATAGCTAGCAATTTTAAGCACTTAAATTATTTCCAAATTTTCTCAGGCAGTTGTAAATAAAACAATCTTTCTTTACATTGTCTTGCTCATTCTTCTCATAGATTGTCAATGAGTTGACAGTTAAGCGTAAAAATGCTAAAAATATATAAATTTTACATTTTTACTCAAAAGAGCATAGTATGGAAATCATTGGTGAACACTCCTCTTTAAAGGAAGTATTTAAAATCCTTAATAAAGTAGCACCCACAGACAGCACAGTGCTTGTCACTGGCGAGTCTGGCACTGGTAAGGAATTACTTGTGCGTGCACTTCATAACAGAAGTTTACGAAGCAAAAAGCCTTTTATTCCAATCAACTGCGGAGCAATACCAAAAGATTTACTAGAATCCGAACTTTTTGGCCACGAAAAAGGTTCTTTTACTGGTGCTATGAACACAAAGCTCGGTAGATTTGAACTTGCTGAAGGTGGCACTATTTTTCTTGATGAAATAGGCGAGATGGAAATGAGCTTGCAAGTTAAAATTTTACGTGTTTTGCAAGAAAAAGAAATAGAAAGAGTTGGCGGAAGTGGGCCAAGAAAAGTTGATGTGCGTATTGTTGCGGCAACGAACAGAGATCTTGAAAAAGAAGTTGAAGCTTCACGTTTTAGAGAAGATTTATACTATCGTTTAAATGTAATCCCAATCCATTTGCCACCTTTACGCGAAAGAAAAAAAGATATTCTTCTTCTTATAAAACACTTTTTGCATCATTTTTGCTTAAAAAAAGGCAGAGAAAATTTACAACTTTCCGAAGAAGCTCAAAAGATATTTCTCGCATACCCATGGTTTGGCAATGTTCGCGAACTTGAAAACTTTATGGAAAGACTTAGTATCTTAGTCGATACAAATTGTGTTGAAGTAGAAGACATTCCTACAAAAATTCTTAACACAGTTGGAAATCTTGAAGAATTGCCAGAAATTACTGGTGAACATTACGAAGATATTCGCTTAAATCATGAAGAAAGTTCGCTTGCGTCTACAAACAAAGAAAAAGAAGATAATCCTATCACAAAACCTAGCGAAATACAAAATAAAAAACCTCTTCTTTCCTTTGCTGATGCAGAAAATAATACAAAGCAAAATCCACTTTTCCAAAATTCTGAAGCAAAGGCTAAAGACATACAAAGTATACTAAATCCGCCTTCTTCGCTTTCAGACTTTACTCTTGAAAATCAAGAATTTGCTTACCCAACTATTGCAGATTTAGAAGACAAAAAAATGGGTTTAAAAGAATTTTTAGAAAGTATTGAAAACAAACTCATTGACGAAGCATTAGAAAAATGTGAGCATGTAAAAAACCAAGCTGCTGAAATATTAGGCATAAAACGTACAACCCTTATAGAAAAACTGAAAAAAAGAAATTTGGAATAATGCTTTTTCTTATTTTGCCGATAAGATTAACGTCTCAAATAGTTTTATTTACTTAGATTATATTTGCTTTTTTTACAAAGCTAAAAACACAAAACAAAAGAAATTTTATATAAATATACTAATATGTTAGATAAAAACAAGCACATACAAAAAATTCCTTCACTCAAAGTCACAGCTTCTACTTTTTTGGCTGTGGCCTGTATGCTTGCCTTTGTTAAAAATGCTGATGCCGCAACATGGCAATGGCTACCTGTGAACAATAACGACAGAGAAAGGATTGTTATTTCACTTGATTCGCCTAATCAAAACGTGAGTGTAGAAAGAAAAGGAGCGAGAGAATTAAGCATAAATATCAATAATGACGAAAGTTTAACACAAGAGGGCACAGACCCTAGTGGTAATTACTTTCACGCTCTCAAAAAAAATAACAACACTTTAGAACTTGAAACAAAACAGTCGGACTTTGGTTTTATTTATTCTAAGCCAAATTCTAGAACATTAATAATTGATTTGTATAAAGATCCTATAGCTACACGTTTCTATCCATTTGAAAAAATTGAAACAAGTGAAGCTATCGCATTACCTACTCCTGCACCAACATCTACACAAAAGTCTGAACAAACACCTGCAGAGCCTCCTACACAGACAAATCCAAATTCTTATACTGCATTAAATGAAGAGCTCAATACATTAGTAAACACAAATTCTACTCAAGCTCCACAAACTGTAGAAAACACTAATATCCCAAACACTTCTGCACCAATCCAGCAGACGACTGTTCAGCAAGATATAAGCGCAAATCAAAATCCTTTAACAAATTCTACTGACACAAGAGAAAACGTTGTAGAACCACCTATGCCAAGACAAAGTGTACAGGAAACAAATAATTCTACACCTTTACAAGTAAAACCTATTCTTCCTGCTAGCCCTGTGCAAAGCCCAGAACAAAGAGCACAAAAAGCGCAAGAAGACTTATTTCAAGAAGTTCTCACACAAGAAAGCAAGAACATACAAGCAGAAAATCCTCTTGCCGAGCTTCCAGGGCAAAACACTGAAATTTCAAAACAAGTGCAAGAAAATATGCAAGCAGTTCTTAACGAAGAAGAAAGTCTTGCTCAAAATAATGCAAAACGCAGACTTGAAGCGTTACAACAAATGCCTTCTACTATATCAGGTGTAGAAAACCCTGCACAAAATTTGGAACAAAATACTCTTCAAAATCCAGTGCAAAGTGCTAACTCAGAAAATCAAAATCCAGCTCAAAACACTCTTACATCAAATAATAATGAAGAGACTAATGAGCAAATTCTACCTAACGACCCTCGTTCCGATATGCGAACAAAGGAAGAAATTGAAGCAGAGGCTTCAAAGGTAAAATACGGAAATAGCTTTACAGCAAAACTCACTTCAGCAAAACCTAACAGTATGGAATCTATTGCGATTCCTACTTATACATTCCAAGGTGAGCAAACAAAGCCAAACGAACTTTCTGCGCCTTTTAATCCAAGTGCAAAACGTGAAGACGATGAAATCTTTGCACCTATCGACATGAAGGGGCTTATTGATAAAAATGCTAATCTTTTTGCAAAAGAAGATTCTGATACTGGCACATCCTCTACTTCATCTGCTACTCAAGCTGCAACAGATACTGAGCAAGCTCAAGCAGACACGTCAAACACATCAAGCAAACAAGAAACAGGCACAGATCAAGAAAAAATTGAAGATCCTAATCTTGAACTTTCTTCAATTGTTCAGGACAGAAAATCTAACAGAACAATAAGCCTACCTCCTAAATATACAGAAGAAGAGCTTGAAGCATTAAGAGCAAAAAATAAAGAAGACTTGACTCTTGAAGAAGCAAAAGCCCTTAACATGAATATTGTCTACCAAGATGCAGAAGGTAAAATTTTGCCGCCTCCACCAGATCCAAAGGAAAAACTTGGATTAGTTCAAGAGTTTACTAAAACATTAAGATATTTCGAAGCCTTAGCACAGGCTGAAGATCTAAAAAAAATGCAATTAGATCCAGATCCTAAAATAGACGAAGAACTTCGTGAAGATTTGCTCTATGACTATATGAATCTGCTTTATAGAGTAAATGCTTTTAGGCCAGAAGAGCAAGGCGCTAGCCTCATTCAAGCTGCAAACGAAGCATTAAACTACAATCCTGAATCTCCTCGCATTCCAGAAGCATACAAAATTCTCATCCTCACTAATTCTAAGATGAAAAATTTTGAAGATGCAAATGCGTATTTAAATCTTTTAATTCAGAGATATCCAGATTTTCCTGAACTCACACTACTTATCAAAGATCTTGCTCAAACTATGCTTGATGAAGGTCTTTATGTGAATGCTGAACAACTTGCACAAGTGGTTACAGAAAAATATCCAACTGATAAATTAGCTAAAGATCTCGCACTAATACAAGCAAAAGCACTCTATAGGCAAGGGCATTTTAAAAAAGCATTGCCTGTTGTCGACTTTATTACGCTCAGATATCCAGACGCCTATGTTGATGATCCTGAATATTTGCCTATGTATGCAGATATTAAAATCGTAAACGGCGATTTATTAGATGCAGTAGAAGCTTTATGGACTCAATATAACTTAAATCCAAAAAATCCTGATGCTGTTGAAACATTAAACAAAATTGCCCTATTATATTACACAAATAACGAACTTGAAGCAGCAACAAAGGTTGAGCAAGAAATATTAAACACCTATCCTGAAAGCGAATACGCTCCAAAGGCTTTGCTCAGAATTGGTGAAAATACACTTATGCCTAAAAATCCAAGTTTGCAGCTACTTAACGAATTGTATAATACAGAAATGCCGCGTATTCCAAGCTTGTACTATCAAGACATTATAGATAAGTATCCTAATTCACCAGAAGCAATTGACGCTCTCACTCGTCTAGCTGCCTATAATCTTTATATAAAAGACTATTCTCAAGCTATGCAACAAGCAAAAGAAGTGATGGAAAAATATCCTAATCACTTGCAATATAATGTAGCAAAGGAAGTTTTGCTTACTGCTTTTGCACAAAATTTAGAAAATGCACTTATAGAGCAAAACTACAGTCGTGCTCTTTTACTTTGGGAACAAAACCCTGAAATTCATGATTATTATCTTCCACTTGAAGACGATTTAAGACTTGCTCTTGCTCGTGGCTATCTAAACACTGGCCAAGAGGAAAAAGGATTTGAACTTCTAGAACCTTTTCTCAACGAAGAACAGCATAAAAACTACGGTATTTACGCTTACAACCTCTTCTTAGCAAAGTATTTAAATGATGGTGACTGGAACGCATTGCTCGATTTAGACGAAAAAGTAAATTCATGGCAAATGCCTCTTGACGTTCGTAACCAACATGATTATACTATGGCACTATCAGCTGAAAACCTCGGGTTATCATCAAAGGCACTACCGCTTTGGCAAAACATTGCCCCAAATCAGAGTTATCCACTCTACCAAAGAGCGTATGCTACCTATTTTCTAGCCAGAGATGCTGAATTAAAGCAAGACCTTAGAAATGCTTACCAACACAATCTTGACGCTTTAGCAATGTTTGAACAACTTGCTGAAGAAAGAAGCGAGTTTGCTGATCCGCAAAGAGTGCGTGAATCGATAGCAGCCCTTATGGACGTCACCGAAGTAGCTGGAAGAATTGCAGAATCACTTGAATGGCTAGGCAGATATTCGCCTTATGTTCCTGTGAATTCACAAGACTATGCTGGCTTACAACTTCGTGAGGCACGTCTTTACAGAAAACTAGGCGATGACAATAGCTGGAGAAGAATCCTCACAGAAATTGTAAATCGTGAACCTGAATCTGTTTTTGGAAAAATGGCTCAATCAGAATTAAATACTGACAAGCTTGCTAGAGATATCAACAGCTTACTTTAATTATTAATTACCCATTTTATTTTTATAAATGAAAGCCCCATTTTGCTCAAAGGAGTTTGGCATTACATGCTTATTGTAGGACTAGGGAACCCTGGCACAAAGTACACAAATACACGTCACAATTTTGGCTTTATCCTTGCGGATCTTTTAATTGAAGAATACCAAAGAAGAAATGCAAGAATCGATGAAATTTCCGCATCAAAATTTAAAGCCATTTGCTATAAAATCTATACAGGACAAGAGTTTGAACAACCTTTCTTCTATATATTAAAACCACAAACATACATGAATTTATCTGGCGAAAGCGTGCAACCATTTATGGCTTGGCACAATATCCCAGCAGACAATTTACTCGTTATTCACGACGAACTAGACCTTGCTTACACAGACATAAGGCTTAAAACTGGAGGAGGCTTGGCTGGGCATAATGGCTTGAAATCTATAGCACAAAGACTAGGCACACAAGACTTTCATAGATTAAGAATAGGTATTGGAAGACCAGAAAATAAAGAAGAAATGGCAAATTTTGTTTTATCTACTTTTTCATCAAGTGAAAAGGAAAAACTTTCTGATGTGTTAGATATTTCCATGGAAAAAGTCCGCATCTTTCTTAGCAAAAAGAAAAACGAAAAATTAAAATAAATTTTAAATCTACACCATAAAGGGAAGAACATGCGTAGAAAAAAAAGTAACAACGAACAAGCTCAACAAAACGACTACTATCAAGAGCAAAATTATTATGATCAGCTTGCAAATAGCGATGCAACCTTGATTAGCCTCAGAGATTTGAAAATCAAATCAATGGACGAACTCATGGAATTAGCAAATGAATACAATATAGAAAATGCTGCCTCCTTACGCAAACAAGATCTTATTTTTTCGCTTTTCCAAGCTTGTTTAAGTCAAAATGGCGCCTTACTTGGTGACGGTGTTTTAGAAACATTGCCTGAAGGCTACGGATTTTTACGCTCACCTCTTTCTAGCTACATGCCTGGGCAAGACGATATCTATGTTTCACATGAAGTCATTCGTCAATTCGGTCTTAGAAAAGGCGATTCTGTTGTTGGCCTTATTCGCCCACCACGTGCTGGCGAGCATTACTTCACTCTTGTACAAATCAGAGAAGTAAATGGCGAACATCCTGAAGCAAAAAGACAAAGTGTGTTATTTGATAACCTTACGCCAATCTATCCTGATCAACAGCTCATCATGTCAACAGATGAAAAAAATTATTCTGGAAGAGTTATTGACCTTATGTCCCCTATTGGTAGAGGGCAGCGTGGTATTATTGTTGCACCGCCTCGTACTGGTAAAACAATACTTTTGCAAAACATGG
>CAYJHN010000002.1:9718-35070 GCA_964369985.1 uncultured Desulfovibrionaceae bacterium
TATTAATGCTAACCACCCAGAAGTAAAGCTTATTATTCTTTTAATTGACGAAAGACCAGAAGAAGTAACTGACATGGTGCGCACAGTAAAAAATGCAGAAGTAGTTTCATCTACCTTTGACGAACCGCCTCACAGACACGTTCAAGTAACTGAAATGGTTATGGAAAAAGCAAAAAGAATGGTTGAGCACAAGCAAGATGTTGTTATTTTGCTTGATTCTATTACACGACTTGGCAGAGCCTACAATATTGTTGGACAATCAAGCGGAAAAATTCTTTCAGGCGGCCTTGATGCAAATGCCTTGCAAAGACCAAAACGTTTCTTTGGTGCTGCACGAAATATAGAAGGTGGCGGCTCGCTTACCATTATCGCAACTGCCCTTATTGACACAGGTTCTCGTATGGACGAAGTTATCTTTGAAGAGTTTAAGGGAACTGGTAATATGGAAATCTACCTTGATAGACATCTTTCAGAAAAAAGAACCTTCCCAGCCTTTGACATCAATAAATCAGGCACTCGTAAAGAAGATCTTCTACTTGACGAAGAAGTGCTTAACCGTGTGTGGATTTTGAGAAAATTACTCTCCCCTATGTCAGCTATTGACAGCATGGAATTCTTACTCACAAAGATGAAAGGCACTAAAAATAATAAAGAATTCCTCGCGTCTATGGGTAAATAGATAGGGGTAAATAGATAGGGGTAAATAGATAGGCAAGTAAATGCCTAAATAAATAGCTAAATAAAAAAATAAACACTATTATAAAAAAGCCTTTGAAACAATGCTCGCTTCTAATTGTAAGCAAAGCAAGTTTCAAAGGCTTTTTATTATTTACACTTTATAGAATATTTTATTTTTTTGTATTTGCCACTTTCTGCAATAAAAGAGGCAAGGCTAATCCTAAAACAAGACAAGCAGCCGCAAAAACAAGATCAATATTCATTTCTACACTTGGCAAAGAAAGAAGAATACGCTTCACAGAGCCTAACATAACTCCCGTGAGTAAGGCTAAAGTGAGGCTATAAAAATGCTTTAATGCAAAGTTTAAAACTCGCACAAAAGCAAGAATACCACACACTGCACCCATTGCAAAAAAAACTATTGTTTCAAAATCAAAATTTGCAATAGCTGAGAGAATAAATTCGTATTTGCCCAAAATAACAAGAAGAAAAGAACCAGAAATACCAGGCAAAATCATAGCACATATAGCAATAGCACCAGCTAAAAATATATATAAAGGCGTGTTTGGCATTGCAACTTGTGTTTCTAAACCAGAAAGAAAGTAAGCAAAAACAAAGCCAAGCACAAAAATCACAAAACTTTGCAAATTCTTTTTTGGCAGTTCACTATAAAGCATATACGCAGAAGCCAATATAAGCCCAAGAAAAAAAGTCCAAACAAAGAGCGGGTAATTTGCAAGTAAGAAAACAATCACCTTTGCAAAAGAAATAATAGCTGTCAAAATTCCTAATAAAAGAGGAAGCAAAAAGGCAAATGGAATTTTGGCAAAAGCTTGTTTTATTTTAAAGGAAAACAAATATTTAAAAAATTGCATGTCAACAGAAGCAATCGCTTGCAAAAGTTCTTTATAAATACCAGTAATAAAAGCAATTGTTCCACCAGACACGCCAGGCACAACATCAGCTGCCCCCATAGCTAAGCCACAAAAATATGTTCTTATCATCTTATTTTTATTATTTAAAGCCATGCAATCCCTTCTTTTTCTATGATTAAATTTTATTTTTTACCTAAATCATTGCAATTTATTCGTGTTTTGTGTATAGTCATATATAATCTACAATGAGTTTTGTGTAAAAAATATATGCTTAACTTTCTTCTTTGTCTATTTCAAATTAGGCCATATTTTGACTTTATATTGTAACAAATATAAAGTATACTCTAAAGAAGAACTTCAATGATTTATAAGCATTATTCTTTACCTATTTTTGCCATATCATATACAAGTTTTCACGTTTTTATAACTACGGGGTTTATATGACAAAGAATCATAGAAAGAAAAATACTTTAAGCACTATAATTCCACAAGATAAAGCACAAAAAAAACACACAAATGAAATCCAAGTTAAAGAACATCCACATCTTGTTTTAGATATTTCTAAACCAGAGTTTTACTCTAATAGAGATATAAATTGGCTTGATTTTAACCATAAAATTCTTACAGAAGCACTTGATGTTAAAAATCCACTTTTAGAACAGTTAAAATTTCTTGCTATTTTTCAAAACAATCTTGACGAATTTTTCATGGTGCGTGTTGCAAATGTTTTCTTACAATACACTAATAATGTGGACAATGTTGGGCCAGATCAAATAAATCCTGGCAAACAGCTTGCAATAATTAGAAAAATTACACTTGAGCACATGCATACTGCCTACACGCATTGGTCAAAAAATCTCTTGCCAGAATTAAAAGCAAAAAACATAGAAATTAAAAAGTTTACTTCTCTTTCAAAAAGTCAAAAAAAATACATTGAAGATTTTTATCAAAACGAAATATACCCAGTACTTACACCACAGGCAATAGATCCAACACATCCTATGCCTATTATTTCAAATTTGAGTATCAACTTTATTTTAAAACTGAAAGATGAGCATGCAAACACCTATTATGCAAGGTTAAAATGCCCTAACAATCTTCCACGTTATATATTTGTTCCGCATCACAGAAACTATGGCGAAACAGATTCTTCACCAAATGTTTCTCCACGTTCTTATGATATTATTTTACTAGAAGAAATTATCAGAGTATTTATCCATAGTCTTTTCACAGGTTACGAAGTTGAACAAGTTGGACTTTTTAGAATTACACGTAACACAGATATAAAAATAGAAGAAGATGAAGCACATGACTTGCTCAAAACTGTGCAACACATGGTTGAGCAAAGACGTTTTG
Organism: uncultured Desulfovibrionaceae bacterium; assembly: GCA_964369985.1. Lineage (GTDB taxonomy): Bacteria > Desulfobacterota > Desulfovibrionia > Desulfovibrionales > Desulfovibrionaceae > CAYJAZ01. Next base: position 12,628 of record CAYJHN010000002.1, read on the forward strand.
GAAATGTTATTCGACTTGAAGTCAACAATGCTATTCCTATTGAACTCAAAGATTTTCTTATAGAAAAACTGCGTATTAAACCTTTCCAGGTATATAAAATAAAAGGTATTCTTGCTTTTTCCGAACTTATAGGCCTTTCTGGCATAGACAAACCAGCCTTAAAGTATACGCCTTATACGCCTTATGTTCCTAAAATATTTAGAGATGAAAATCTAGAAAATCTTTTTGAAAATATAAAGCAAAAAGACGTTTTCTTACATTTGCCTTATGATAGCTTCTTACCAATACAAGAATTTATTCATCAAGCAAGTATAGATCCAAACGTTATTGCAATAAAACAAACACTTTACAGAACTGGAAAGAATTCGCCAATCATCAAGTCGCTTATGGAAGCAAAAAGGTTAGGCAAACAAGTAACCGCTGTAGTTGAGCTAAAAGCCCGTTTTGACGAAGAACAAAATATCACATGGGCAGAAGAACTTGAAAAATCTGGCGTGCACGTTGTTTATGGTATTCCTGGCATGAAAATACACGCAAAACTCTGTCTTGTTGTGCGAAAAGAAAGCGATCGCGTGCGTCGATATGTTCATATAGGAACTGGAAACTACAACCCAGTTACAGCAAAAATCTATACGGACATGGGGCTTATTACCGCAGAAGACGATATTTGTGCAGACGTAAGTGACTTATTTAATGTTATGACAGGTTATGCAAAAAAAGACACATATAAACAACTACTTGTATCACCTAGTACATTAAGAAAAACATTTTTCCAGCTTGTTGATGAAGAAATTGACTTCCAATACAAATATGGAAATGGTGAAATATATATTAAATGTAACCAATTAACCGATGTTGGAATTATAAAAAAACTATACCGTGCTTCACAAGCTGGAGTAAAAGTTCACCTTCAAGTAAGAGGTGTATGCTGTTTACGTCCGCAAATTAGGGGCGTGAGCGACAATATTACAGTTACAAGTATTGTTGGTCGTTTTCTTGAGCATCCGCGTGTAATGTCTTTCAATCATAATGGCAATAAAAAGGTCTATATAGGTAGTGCTGACTTTATGACAAGAAATTTAGACAGAAGAATAGAAGTTCTTACTCCTGTTTTAAATCCTAAAATTGCCCATGAAGTTTATGTGACTTTGCTAGAATACTTCCGTGAAGACGCACATGCCTATCATCTGCAAAAAGACGGCACTTATATAAGAAAAAATGGCAAAGATTACGTTGACATACAAAGCATTATGCTTTCAAAAATAGGTACACGTAAGTATAAAAAGAATCTATAAAGAAGTTGAATCTCTTATGCCAAATACAAAAAATCCGCATTTAAAAACTAATATACCTTCTTCTGCTACTGCTTCTGAAAAAAATATTTCTACGCAAGCAGTAGCAAAAACAGGCAATAAATCATCTAAAAACAATCAAAAAAAACAAAATGAAGAAAAACAAAATCTAAGCCTGCAAAAAACTGTAGTAAGCTTTCCTCTTCTTACTCGCACTTTTGCACACGCAAAAAGAGTTGAGCTTTTTGCAGATCAGCTTTTCCATTCATTACAAAGCTTGCATAAACTCAAGCTTGATGACAATAAGCTGCTTTGCACTGCTGCATATTTACACGATATTGGCTGGATTTATGGCAGGCAAAGTCATAACAAAGTTGCAGGTAAAATCATAAGAAAATTTGCTAAGGAAAACAAATTTATACCTAAAGAAAAAAATTTTGATCCTGCTCTTCAAGAAAAACTTCAAGAAATTCTAGAAAAAAGCCTTAAAAAACACAGTAAAAAAGAAATTCTTCTCATTTCTCTCATTGCTCGCTACCATAGAAAGGCAGATCCAAAGCAAAGACATAAGTATTACTGTGACTTATCAGAAAAAGACAAATACAGAGCCAACATACTTTCAGGTATACTTAAAATTGCAGATGCACTTGACTATACACATACTTCTGCTGTAAAAACGATAGATACAGAGCTTGCTAAAACTGAAATTATTCTGAATTTGCACTGCGATAGTCAATATATTGCAGAAAAAGAAAGGGTAAACGAAAAGAAGCAGCTCTTGCAAGAAACACTTAAAAAGGTTCTTACATGTCAAATCAAAAGCAAGAAAGAGAAGAACTAACCTCATATCTCGAGGTTTCAACTCATAGCAACTTTGAAAAATTTGTCCCAAAAAGTCAGAATTCAAATGAAAAAAATATAGCTATTATAGATCTTGGTAGCAACTCTATACGCTTAATGATTGTTTCGCTCATTGCTCACAGTGCGCCTAGTATTATCAATCAAGTCAAATACATGGTTCGACTTGGCGAAAACTCTTTTCAAGAAAAGAAGTTGCAAGAAGAACCAATGAAAAGAACTTTAGACGTGATAAAAGCCTTTGCACATAGCTGTACGCAATATAATGTGAGTGAAATTATTCCTGTTGCAACGGCTGCCGTGCGAAATGCTGAAAATGGCAAAGATTTTATACAAAAAGTCTATGAAGAAACTGGAATTGAGTTTAAAATCATTTCTGGTGTTGAAGAAGCACGCCTTATTTATCTAGGTGTTTCATCTCTTTTACGCTATAATTTTGGCCTCAGACTATTTATTGATATTGGCGGCGGTAGCACTGAATTAATTGTAGCAAATTCACAAAGACATGTTTTTTTGGACTCGCTCAATATAGGCTGTGTTATGCTCACCAACCGTTTTTTACAAGAGCATAAAGACAAAGTAAGCTCCGAACTTTTCAAAGCAATGAAAAATTTTGTTGCCCAAAGTGCTGCACATGCTTTTCAAAGCATTCAAAATCATAAACTTACTGAAATAATTGCAAGTTCAGGCACAGCTCAAGCTCTGTTTGAAATTTCTAAAAGATATTGTAATGAAAATTTAGATTCAAATCTAAAAATGCTCACACTTGAGGATTTAAAGCAAGTTTCAAAATACTTGTGCGAACTCACACTCGAAGAAAGAACAAAGCTCTCAGGAATAAGCAAATCCAGAGCAGAAGTTATTATTGCAGGTGCAGCAATATTGCTTACCCTGCTTGAATCCTCTGGTGTAAAAAAATTATATATAAGCACAAATAACCTTCAACATGGTGTTTTAATAGACTATTTAAAACAAACAGACGAAAAAGGCTTACAAAATAAAGCCCTTTTACGTGAACAAAGCATACGCTCGCTTGCAAAAATATTTAAATACGAAAAAAAGCACGCTGATCATGTTGAAGCTCTTTCACTTATGCTTCACGATTCTGCCGTTGACTGTGGCTTGATTAGCTATAATGAGACATGGCGTGAATATATGCATTTTGCCGCAATCTTACACGACATTGGCACAAGCATTTCCTATGCACAGCATAATGTTCATGGGCATTATATAATTACGCATTCTGAACCTATTGGTTTTATTGAACAAGAAAAAGATATAATCGGTCTTCTTGTATATTTTCATAGTAAAAAACCCTCGCGAAAAAATCCACTTTTTATGAATCTTGAGCCACATAAAAGAGATTTGCTCATGCTCTATTCGCTCTTTCTTGCTCTGGCAGAAAGTATGGATAGATTGCACCGTCAACAAATCTATGAAGCTGCTTTCCACGTTGAAGAAAAAGAACTTATTCTCTACGCTCAACAATTTTCACCTAGTTTGATTGAAGAATTTGCAGTAAGAAATATGCAAAAAGCTATTGAAAGAGTATTTCAACGCCCTGTAACTATTTTATTTTCTACATAATTTCCACACATTTTTAAATCACAAGAAGGCTTACATGGATTTTGAATTAGAATATAATTCCCCAGAGCATTGCTCTGCACTTATCAAAAATATCAATACATTACTAGACTCTTTAGGACGTGAAATCCGCTTTATGGAAGTATGCGGCACCCACACAGCCTCTTTATTTCAAAGCGGTCTTCGTTCCTTACTTCCTCCTTCTTTGCATCATATTTCTGGCCCTGGTTGTCCTGTTTGTGTAACGCATGAAGACGAAGTTGAAACATTTCTAAAGCTTGCACAAATGGATAATTGCATTATTGCCACTTTTGGCGATTTGATTCGTGTTCCCAATAACGATGGCATGAGTTTAAAAAATGCAAATTTTGGTAAAAATTCATCTTTTGAAATTGTTTATTCTCCGCAAGACGCTCTTTTAATAGCACAAAAAAATCCTGAACACCAAGTTATCTTTCTTGGTATAGGCTTTGAAACAACAGCACCTCTCATTGCGGCTACTATATTAACAGCTCAAATGCAACAAATTGAAAACTTTAGTGTTTTTTCAATGCACAAAAGAGTTGCGCCTGCATTACACGCTTTATTAACAGAAGAAAAAGATATACAAAACGCAAATAAAGATATAGATATTTTTCTTCTACCAGGGCATGTAGCATGCGTAACAGGTGTAGATTATTTTGATTTCATAGCAACAAACTATAAAAAACCTGGCATTGTTGCTGGTTTTGAAGCCTCTGATATGGCTTATGCACTTCAACTAGCCCTTAGTCAACTTGTTGAAAATAAAGCAAAAGTTGAAAATGCCTACACAAGAGTAGTAAAAAACCAAGGCAATACAAAGGCAATGCAAATGCTTTCAAAAGTTTTTGATATTAAATCAGCGGCGTGGCGTGGTCTTGGAATCATTGAAGAAAGTGGCTTAATGATCAATAAAAATTTTGAAAAATACAATACTCTACACCGCTTTGGCATTGAAATGGAAAAATCAACAAAGCCAACTGCTTGCAAATGTGGTTCTGTATTAAAAGGGCACATACAACCTACAGAATGCCCGCTTTTTGCTAAAGCCTGTACACCACAAAAACCTCTTGGCCCTTGCATGGTTTCAACAGAAGGCTCTTGTGCTTCTTATTATCGTTACATGGGTATATAACAATTTGTAATTAAAGGATATTTATGAACTCTCTCTCATTAGATGCTGGCTCTGGCGGAAGAGCATCACAACGCCTTATCCAAGATCTTTTTATAAAATATTTTGACAATGAAATTTTAAATTCTATGAATGATGCCGCACTCTTAGAAATGAAGTCACCACTTGCTTTTAGCACAGACTCCTTTGTTATTGATCCACTTGAGTTTAATGGTGGAAATATAGGAAATCTTGCTATTCATGGCACTGTGAACGATATTTCTATGCTTGGAGCAAAACCTAAATATATTTCAGCTGCTTGTATACTTGAAGAAGGCTTAGATTTAGATTTGCTTGAGCGTATTGTTAAATCAATGGCAAAAGCAGCAAAAGAAGCCGATGTTCTTATTGTCACAGGTGACACTAAGGTTGTTCCAAAGGGTGCGTGTGATAAAATATTCATAAATACTACTGGCATAGGTGAAATTATCGCTACTAACCCACCTGCAGGTAATAAGGCAAAAGAAGATGATGCTATTCTTATTTCAGGCAATTTAGGCGATCATGCTCTTGCTATTATGGCTGCGCGCGAAAACTTTTCTTTTATGCAAAACATCAAATCAGACTGTGCTTCACTCAACCATATCATCGAAGCATTAATAAAAAATATCCCATCAATTCACGTTCTTAGAGATCCAACTCGCGGAGGACTTGCAAGCACATTAGGTGAAATTGCTTCACAATCAGATAAAGATTGCTTGCTCTATGAAAATACTATACCACTTTCAGAAAGTGTGCGTGCTTCCTCTTCTTTACTTGGTTTAGATCCACTTTACCTAGCAAACGAAGGGAAGTTTATATGTATTCTTCCACAAGAAGATGCTGAAAAAGCATTAGAAATAATGCGCCAATTTGAAGAAGCAAAAAATGCAGTACAAATTGGAAAAATCAAAGAAAAACAATCAGATAAAGCAAAAGTTTATTTACAAACAAGAATTGGTGGCACAAGGCATCTTCCTCTTTTAGAGGGAGCACAATTGCCTAGAATTTGCTAGCTTATATTTTAAAAAAGCCTAGACTATAAAATAAAAAAGCTTTGTCCTATAAAGACAAAGCTTTTTTTATTTTATAAATAAAGTTAGAACTAAAGAATATAAAATTTAAAATTGTTTTTTAATTTTAGTGATGTAGATTTTCAGGATTTTTTGAATCTTTCCAAGTTTTATACAATACGCAAGCTAAACCAATACCAAGCACAGCTAAAACAAGGTACAAAGCACCAAAGAAAATCATATAATCTGGCATCCAATAAGGCAAGTCCCAAGGAGCTGGGCTGCGCGGATTTGTTCCAGGTATCATCATAAAACAGTCCTCACTTATAAAGTTTTATCCATCATTTCCACAAATGACATAATTAATATAAACGTATTCACAAAAAAAAGCAAGCTTTTAAAGTTTTTTATTCTGTCAAAAACAAAAGAAAAAAGCTACTTCTAACAAACTAAAATAAATGAATATTTATTCTGATATTGTTTTTTTCCATTTTTTAAAATATATATCAATGTTTTCTGCAACATCTTCAAGGCATATACTTCTGATGTCTTCTTCATTATTTGTTTGTACTTCTTTTTTTGTAATCATATTTATGTCATTTTCTCCCAAAGGTCTCCAAACCTTTAGATTATAACGAGAAATTAGCGACAATATAGGACATTCAACTGCTGAGGCAATGTGTGTTGGGCCAGATGAAGAACAAACAAGCAAATTACTTGACTTTAAATAAGCCGCAGTTTCATAAATATCAGTACCAATATATGTTGTATAAATATTTTTTGGTAAGTGTTCAAATGCTTTAAGTAATGGAATATCGCCAGGGCCTGCCATAACAACAATTTCAAATTGTTTTGATGCAGAATATTTATCATGTAAAAATTCTACAAGCTTAGCATAAGATTGTTCAGCCCAGCGATGCTTAAAAGGTTTTTTCATATTCCCAATAAAAAGCACTGCTCTAAAAACATCTTTTGCCTTAGGATAGGCTGTATCCATCTTTTCTTGAATATTTTGTGGAATTTCCAAAATAGGCTGCATTTTATCAATTTTTAAGCCAATATTTTCAGCTAAACCCTGAAAAATCTCATAAACATGTTGCTTATCAGGATACTGTGCTGTGTGCGTATACACTTTATCATTCATACCACCAGAAAAAGCTATTTTATACTTTGCAGGTATGTATTTTACCACAAAAGACGAAGTTCTTGAAGATGAGGTTAGACATAAAATAGTATCATACTTTGCAAAAATAAGTTTAATCCAAGTTGGTATAAAAGAAAGAATTCTTCTTTTATTAAAGGAATATACTGAATTTATATCTTTATTATATTGCAATACTTGCCAATTTAAAGAGGATGCAAGCATATCAATTTGTGCATCAGGATAAGCCTCCCTCAAAGCCTTAATAATTGGCGTTGAAACTAGCATATCACCAATTCTATCAAGACGAACGAGCAAAATTTTCTTTGAATTTAGTTTTTTTATATCAGTTAAAACTTCCATATTCCCTTAAAATCCTCATGGCAAGCTAGATTTAGCAGTTTAAAATAACAGAAAATACTATTTGAGTTTTATTGTATTTTTTTATAAACTCAGATGTCTTTTATAAGAAATTAATGCAAATGTAAAGGAATTTTCGATGTTCTCTTTCTTTGATATAGATAAAAACAACGCTTCACACAAATTAGTTGGCTGCGTAGCTACAATTGGTAATTTTGACGGAGTGCATTTGGCACATAAAAAATTGCTTTCTAAATGTGATGAAGAAGCTAAAAAAAGAAATTTGCCCTCTGTTGCAATAACTTTTGACCCGCACCCAAGTAAATTATTTTCAAAAAATCCAATTCTTCCTCTTATTGATTTAGAACAAAAATTAAAAAGAATAGAAGAACTTGGAATAGACTATACTTTTGTTATTCCCTTTACACAAAATTTTGCAAAGCAAAGTTCTAAAGAATTTATTCAAGAAATTTTGATAGATATCTTGCATTGTAAAAAACTTATCGTTGGTTATAATTTTTGTATGGGTTCAGATAAGCTCGCATGCTCAGAACTTGAAAAAGATCTTAGTCAACATGATTGTCTTTTAGAAATCCAAGAAAAAGTCACCTATATAGATGAAAATAATGAAGAACACACTATTTCATCTACATCAATAAGACAAGCTCTAGAAAATGGTGAAATAAAAAAAGTCAATGAAATGCTAGGACATAAGCATATTGTTTATGGTATAGTAGAACATGGTGCAAAGCGTGGAGGAGCGCAGCTTGGCTTTCCTACAGCAAATTTAGACACTGGAAATATGCTTTTACCCCAAAAAGGTGTCTATGCAACACAGATTTCATTTCCAAATAAAAAAGACGAAAAAGTATATAAATCAATCTCAAATATCGGTTATAATCCAACTTTTAATGGCAAAAAACTTCTTATAGAAACTTTTATACTAGATTTTAACGAGCAAATTTATAACGAAAAACTACAAGTAGCCTTTCTCACTCGCATACGAGATGAAAAGAAATTCAATTCAATTAACGAACTTGTCGCACAATTAAATAAAGATAAAATTTTTAGAGAAAATCTTTGTATGCAAAATCTTTATAAAAAACTTTAGTATTATAGCAAAATAAATACTTAGAAAAGATGTTATTTGCTTTTATAACTAATATCATTTATACTTTGATTACTTCTATATATAAGGAAAATTTATGCGTAAAGCACAATACAAAAGAGAAACAAAAGAAACAAATATTACTCTTTCGCTCAATATTGATGGCGAGGGAAAAAATCAAATATCTAGCGGATTTGGTCTATTAGACCACTTTCTTACCCTCTTGTCTTTTTGGGCACAATTTGACCTTGAAATTACATGCAAAGGCGATACTTATATAGATAATCATCACTCAGCTGAAGATATTGGTATAAGCTTAGGCACTGCTCTTATTCAAGCTATGGGTGACAGAAAGGGAATTAAAAGAGTAGCTTGTGCAAAAGTTCCAATGGACGAAGCCCTTACTGAAGTTTGTATAGATCTTTCAGGAAGACCTTGGCTTGAATGGAGAAATGCAGAAATTTTACCGCCAACTTTAGCAAACGAAGAAATTGACATTTGGCGTGAATTTTATAAATCACTCGCATTTAGTGGCAAGTTTAATCTACACGTCAATTTTTGCTATGGCAAAAATGGACATCATCTATTAGAATCCGTTGCAAAAGGTTTAGGCCTTGCCTTAAAAGAAGCGTTAAAGATTGAAGGAAATAGAATTTCAAGCACCAAAGGGCATCTTGAATAGTATACTCAAACTTCATTACTTATAATTTTAAAATTTCAATTATACGGAGCTAAAGTGAAAAAACTACATATTCTTTTTCTCGCATGCCTAGTATTTATGACAAATGCTTGTAGCAAGAAAGACCCTAATCTTTTTGAACTTCCATCTCTCAAAACCGCTGTTCTTCCTGTGTTCCAACCTATGAACACCACTGAGCTTATTGCAGGTTATTTTCCAGAAGACAGACTTTTAGCTGAAGAAAATCAATTAAAACAAATTGATAATCTTATTAAATCGAAAATATCTGCCGTCAACCCACAAATAATTTATTTAGATACTATTCAAGAAAAAGAATTTATTGATAAAATCGAAGATACAAATATAAAAGGCATGCTTGCTTATTGGGTAGCACTAGGAAAACACAAAGAAATTGAACTACTTATATTACCTCAAGTAGCTTATTATAACAGCATACCTACAACAGCAAATAAAAACACTGCTCTTATGCTAGATTTTTTTCTTATAGATACAAGAAATGATGGCGCATTACTTAAACGAGCACATTTTGCTGAGGAAATACAACTAGATGACGATGAAACAGAAGGCATGCTTTCTTTTTCACGAAGCATTGAAGCTGACAACATGGATGAATTATTAAATGATGGTATTGATAGCATGATTGAAATACTTAATCTATCAGCAAACAACTAAAATTATAATCTTATTCTAAAAAAAATAATAAAGTAAAAAAGCTCAGATTTTAAGTGAGAGCAAGAAAGAAATATTTTCTGTGTAAGGAGTGTAGCAAAGCCTACATGATTAAACAAAAATTTTTCCAACGATGCTATTACAAAAATATGGGCTTTTTTATTATTTTATTCATCAATCCAAATAAATGAACCCTGTCTACCACTTTTTTGCACTCTTCTATAAGAGAAAAACATATCTTTATTAGCATAAGTACATAAGTCAATGGAATATATATGAGAATAAGGAAGCCCAGCTTCAAAAAGTTGATCTTTTGTGAGTTGCCACAAATCTACATTTTTATTGTTTTTATCAAACCACTTGTCAAATTCTGCCCCCCACTCTGAATCGTAATTTATAAATTCAGCCATATAAGGCGAAAGTGAAGGCCCCCTTACAGCATATAAATTTTCTGCTTTTAATTCATATTTTTCACAAAATTCTTTTATTGCAATTTGCGAATATTTTTGTTTATTTCCTCGCCATCCAGAATGTAGGGCTAGTATATGTTTTCCTTGTTTTTCTGTAATTAAAATAGGCTGACAATCCGCTGTTTTAATACAAAGAGCATGTTTTATTTTATCTGTAGCCATGCCATCAGCTCTAAAATCTACAAAACTTTCTGCACTTGCAGGTGCTGGATCAAAAAGAGTATCAATTCCATGCACTTGCACTACGTCAGAAAAGGCATTTACCTTTAATACATCGCATATCATTGCTCTATTTTTTATAACATTTTCTCTTTCATCACCCACTTCAAAAGATAGATTTCCACCTGCATATACGCCATATTCTTCGCCCTGAGAGCGAACTTGAAAAGCACAACTTACCTTTGGTACTTCTGGAAATACAAAATTTATGAATTGCAACATATAAAATTTTCCTCGTTAACTAAATATTTCAATGGAATATCCCAATGCTTTACCTCTATTTCATCTGTATGCTGAAATAAAAAAACTAAAGAAAGTGGTATATAATTTCCTTTTGATAAAAATCTATCATAAAAACCACCTCCATAACCAAGTCGATATCCTTCTGAATTATAAGCTAAACACGGCATAATAACTAATGTGTTTTCTGGAACAGTCACAGCAGAAAAGGCATTTTTAGGTTCTAAAATTCCAAAATAGCCTTCCTGAAAAGCCTCATTAAAATTCTCTTTTTTTATACATACAAATTCCATTTTTCCATATTCCCCACTTTCTAAAAAAGAAAGGCAACGCGGAAAATAGATGTTTTTATTAGTTTTATACGCATCTTCAATTAAAAGTGATGTATCAACTTCACCTCTAAAAGGCATATATATAGCAAGGTTTTGAATATTTTTCCAAAGTTCGCTCTCTAAAAGTTGTACTTGACATTTTCTTGATAATTCAGTATATTCCTCGTGTTGCTTATAGAAAAGCAAACGTTTTTTTCTCATTTCTTCGCGAATTTGTTTATTTGTACTTAGTGAGTTTGTGTTCATTTTTTGATTTTCCTTATAAATTGAGCTCTTATGAATAAAAGCACTAATATGAAAAAATAATGAGAAAGAGGCAAGTGTAATTTCAGTTATTTATACTATGTGAATTTATAAAAAAGTGCAATAATTTAAGAATGTAATTTCTCTTTATTTTATCTAGCAAATCTTTATTTTTCTTTATGGACATTAAATCTGAAGGTATTTCATTTTAGATTAAATAAAATTATAGAACTACTTTTTATTTTACAAGTTTATACTACTGTAATTTTTCGATAAAACTTTTCATTTCTTTTATAAGAAAACTTATGCCTTTATAAAAGTTTTAAAAATAATTTTCTCACCTCAACTTTTTAGCTCATATTTTTTATGTGCTTATATGCTTAATAGCAAAAGAAATTTTCAAAAATAAATAGGAATTTTTATGACAAAAACACAAAACACTGTATCAACTACAGGCGACAACTTGCAAGAAGAAAAAAAAGTAGCAAGAAGAGGTCGTCCAAAAAAATCAGAACAAAATATAGAAACAGTTGCTGTTCCAGTTGCTGAACAAGCACCTGTTGTGAAAACAAGAAAACCTCGCACAAGCACTACAATAAACAATGAAATAAAACCATTAGACACTCCAAAAAGCAAAAGAAAAACTCCTGAAAAAGCAATTCATAATGAAGAAGAAGCTCAAGTGCAAAGTTTAGAAAAAAAACAAAATTTAGTAACTGAAGAAAAGGCTATTACTAAAAATGCAATTTCTAAAAAAACAACAACTCAGGCAAATAGCAAAATAAATGCTCAAGAAAATGAAGTACTTGTTCCGAAAAAAAGAGGTAGAAAACCAAAAGAAATTATAAATCTCGCTCAAGATTTAGAATTACCACAAGAAGTAAGAGAACTAGAAAACTCTTTAGCTGCACCAAAAACAAAAAAGCCTGTGAAAACAAAGACTAGAGAAGAAACTTTTACTGAAACATTTGCACCAAATGACGCTATACAAAACTATAATGCTCAATTTATTGCTGCTGAAGAATCTTTATACACAAAAAGCAAAAATTTCGGTCTTCCATCAGATAAACACGAAAGCATTCAACTACTTCCAACACAAATGGACGAAAATGCTAAAATAAATAAATTAAAAAGAAGAAATACATTAGCTAAAGAACAAAACAATTTAGAACACGTAGGACAAGAAGAACAAAACTACAGAGATAACAAACAAAATCGTGGACTTAGCAAAAACTTCTTCAAAAGAGTACCTCTTGATGATAATGCCATACATCAAAGAGAAAGTATGCATAATCCAATGCTTTACCCTGCTCCAAAGCAGTTACAAGGCAAAGTGCAACAAAAGAAACAAAATATTAATCCGCAAACATTTACGCATGAACAAGAGCCTTTCTACCCTCATTCTATGCCTCAGTACAACGTGCAAGAAGCTTCGCCTGAAACACAGTATGTAAATTGGCAAAACAATAGACAAAAAACACAAAATAAAAATTTTCCTTACCCAAAAAACAACCAAAATAATCAGCAAAATCAAAAAAGGCAAAATCAAAGACAGCATACTGTAAAAAATATGCCACAACCTGCTTTTGATAATTCTTCAATTATTGCGGCTATTAGTGGTAAATCATTTGAAGATGACATGTATCCACCTATGCAAAATCTTTCTTTTGCACAAACAAATTTCCAACCTCAGCTTCAACCAACTCCGCCTTTAGCAAATAATGCTTTTTCAAAGAAAGCTCGCCCACAAAGAAATCAAAAAAAGAATGGGCAAGTACATAACAGCTTTAAAATGAATGAACAAGCAATACCTTCTGACGAAAGCTCTTTATTGCATCAAAATATGATGTATCAGCGTAGTCAAGCTAGTGTTCAACAGAATGAAGCGCCAAGAAAAAATAATAAAAATCTGCATAATGTTGATCCAGCAAATCTCACTAAACTTCCTTTCTTTGCCCAAACAGCCTTAGAACATAAGGACGAACTTAATATTCTTCCAACTGACAATAATGAAAATCCCTATTACACAATTGAACAAGCCCCTGTAATTCAAGAAGAAATTGTTGAAAAAAAGACACGCGGTCGCAAGAAAAAAGTTGAAACTATTGTTGAAGAAGAAGTAAGCAATGATTTGAAAATGTTTGTTTCAGTGCAGTCAGAAGAGCAAGTTGAAGTTGCTCTTGTAAAAGACGAAACTGTTGTTGAATATTTTGTTGAAATGAGCCACCAAGCGAAGATTCGCGGCAATATTTATAAAGCAACTATTCATAATGTTGATCCAAACCTTCAAGCAGCATTTATTAATTTTGGTTCTGTAAAAAATGGATTTTTACAAATAGACGAAGTGCATCCCGACTATTATCTTAGCCCGCATGCTCCTTCAAAAAACCATAAATTCCCACTAATTAGCAAGGTTTTGCGTCCTGGTCAAGAGCTTTTTGTTCAAATTGTAAAAGAACCAACCCTCACTAAAGGGGCTTTTCTCACTACATGGATTTCGCTTGCTGGAAGATATCTTGTTCTTACTCCGGGACAAGAACAACTTGGTGTTTCTCGTAAAGTTTCTGATCCTGACGAAAGAGCACGTTTGCGTGCTATGCTTGACGGCATAAACCCAGACAAAGGCATGGGAATCATTATCAGAACTGCGGCTGCCCACGCAAGTCAAGAAGAACTACAAGCTGATCTTGATTACTTACAAAAACTCTGGCTTGATATTTTAGAAAAATCTAATGAAAAAAGTGCACCTGCATTAGTTCATCAAGAAGTGGAACTAACTCAAAGAGTTGTGCGTGATTATCTAAATGAAAACGTTGGTGAAATTTGGACTAACGATAAAGAAATGGCACATTCAATCACAAAAATGGCTGAACTTCTTTATCCGCAAAAGGCAAATATTGTAAGGCATTTCAATAATCAACGTGCTAGTCTTTGGGATAGATTTAATCTCCAAAAACAAATTGATGAAATTTCACATCGTGAAGTAGCGCTTCCATCTGGCGGCAGAGTTGTTTTTGATCAAACAGAAGCACTTATGGCTATTGACATAAACTCTGGCAAAACACAAAACAAATCAAACTTCCACGACATGGTGCTTCAAACAAATATTGAAGCAGCACAGGCCATTGCAAGGCATTTACGCCTTCGTGATATTGGCGGACAAATAGTTATCGACTTTATAGAAGTGCATGATAAAAATGCAGTTAAAGAAATAGAGAAAGCCTTTAAAAATGCTATGCGTCATGATAGAGCTAGGTATGAAATTGGCCATATTTCACCATTTGGTCTGCTTGAAGTAATACGCCAAAGAATAGGCTCCTCTGCAATTTCAATTTCAACTGAACCATGCCCGCATTGTAATGGCACAGGCACAAGAAGAAATATGGAATGGCAAGCACAAGACGCTCTCAAAGAAATTGCAAAAAAAGCAAGGCAAGAAAAAACTATTAAATACGTATATACAACAAATACTGAACTCGCCCTCTATCTGCTCAATATGAAAAGAGATAGAATTTCTGAACTTGAAGAAAGATTCAATGTACGTATAGAAATTCAAGCAGGATAAAATAAGTATTTTTGAGTGGAAGAAACCACATTTTTTCTAAAGTGTGGTTTTTTCACCTCAAATTCTATTCTCCTTAAAATTATTTTTTTCAATCATTTTTCTTTGTGTGCTTTCCCACAAAAAACTATTCTATGACTACAGATAAAGATTTTAAATTATCAAGCTATACCTTTGATTTACCAGAAAAAAACATAGCTCAAGCACCTTCTAAAACTAGAGATTCGTCTAAACTTTTGGTATATGCAAAAAAATCAAAAGAAAAAGAATTTTCTGAATTTAAAAATATTTTGAACTTCTTACCTTGTTCTGAGCAAGGTTTAAAGCCACTTTTTATTGCAAATAACTCAAAAGTAGTTCCAGCAAGGCTCTTTGGTACAAGCCCACACGGAGGAAAGAGAGAATTACTTCTACTCACACCGCCACCGATTTTAGAACAAGAAGCACAAAAAATAACACAAATTCTGCCCTTGCCGACGTTTTATTAAAACCCTCAAAAAACGCTAAAATTGGCGATATTTGGGAATTTACTCCTTATCTCAAGGTAGAAATACTTGAAAAATACGAATTTGGCAAAAATAAAGTACGCCTTCACTGGGATAAAAATATTACAGAAATATTTTTAGAATACGGCCATCTGCCTCTTCCACCTTATATTAGACGTGTTGAAAACACGAAAGAAGACAAAGAAAGATACCAAACAATCTATGCAGATGACAATAAGGCTGGTTCTGTTGCTGCACCTACGGCTGGTTTGCATTTTACGCCTGAACTGAAAAAATCTCTCTTAAATGCTGGCTGTTTATGGGAAGAAGTTACCTTACATGTTGGCTATGGCACTTTCACGCCCGTGCGTGTTGATGATATACGTCAGCATCCTATGCATTCAGAATATTTTGAAATTTCCTCTTCAACAGTAGAAGCTATTTTGAAAGCAAAGCAAGAAAAAAGACCTGTTATAGCTGTTGGCACAACTTCTTGCCGAGTGCTCGAGGGCTGTGCTGAAAAATGGAACTATCATGAAAATAGCCTGCTTCCTATTAATGGTATGCTAGATTCAACTAATGTTTTTATCTATCCGCACAAAGAAAATGCTTTTAAAGTTATTGATGCTCTTATTACAAACTTTCATTTGCCAGAATCTTCATTACTTATGCTCGTTTCTGCCTTTTGCTCTCGTGAGGAAATGCTTGAAATTTATAAAGAAGCCATACAAAAAGATTTTAGATTCTTTTCTTATGGCGATGCCATGCTTATAAAGGATTAAAACAATGAATAAAGAACAAGAAAAGTCATATTTCCATAAAGTTGAAGTTGCTCACCTTGATGCTCATGGATATATAAAACCTCATGGATATCAACATATTATAAGCAAAGTAATTGACGAACATTTAATTGCTTTTAATATGGACTTTAACGCCTGCATGGAAAAAAATTTTTCTTGGGTTCTTGTTGCACTGAATGTAGAAATAAAGAAGCATGTTCAAGGCTGTGCTAAGCTAGAGCTAAAGACTTGGTTTTCTGAAAGAAAAAGAACGTATTTTCGACGTGAAATCCAAGCTATAGATGAAGAAAAGAATATTGTCTTTGTTGCTTCGCTTTATTCTATCTTACTTGATCTAACTACTCATAGTATCTATCGTAAAAGTGAACTTCCTTTTGATTTAATGCATGCAACTCCAGAATTTTTACTTGAATCAAGTCCTGTATTTAAAGAAAATATTGACTACAAAGAAAATTCAGAACGCATAGTGCACAGAAGCTTTATTGACGCACTTGGGCATGTGAATAACTGCCGCTATGGCGAATTTGCCTTTGACGCACTTCCTGCTTCTTTTGCTGATCTGTCAAAAACAAAAGCTTTTGATCTGTATTTTTGCTCTGAACTCAAATTAAACGAACATTTTTCAATTACAGAACATATTGAAGAAAATAATATTCAAAATATTGAAGAGCAAGAGAAGAGAATAGTCTTACATGGCTATAATAATACAAGAAATAAAACTTCTTTTTATGCTGTTTTCAAACAATAATTATAAAAGAAAAGCTTTATCATATTGAACTTTTTCGTTAAATTTTTTCTCTTCATTATTAAAAGATAGAGCCATAAAGTTTTCATCAGGCACATCAAAAGGAGCTAATATTCCAAAAAGACTAGCTCTTTTGTAGCCAAAACGCGGATAATACTTTTAGCTTCCTAAAACAACACAAAAAGCATAACCTAATTCTTCTGCCCTTTTATGCCCTTCTTTTATTAAAGCTGAACCAATACCTTTATTTTGATATTCACTCGCTACCGCTAAAGGTGCAAGAGCAAGCTCCACACTCTTTCCTAGTGCAATTTTTGTGAAAAGAATATAGCCAACGATAAGATCATCAATGACAGCAACAAGTGAAAGCTCAGGTATAAATGAAGAACTTTCTTGTAAACGATGCACTAAGTCTTGCTCGCACCCATCTGAATGCTCTGCTCCTTCAAAAGCATCTTTTATCATAGGATAAATTTTACTATAATCTTCTTGTTTTGCTTGCCTAATTTGCATATTGTATCCTTAATCGTTATATAAAAACATTAGTTATAAAAAAACCACATTTCCAAAATTGTCAAATGTGGTTTTTGTTATTTTTATAAAAGAGAATTAATCTCTGTTATTGTCTCTATAAGGTCTTCTGTCGTTTCTGTCGCCCCTGTCATTTCTGTCATTTCTGTCATTTCTGTCATTTCTGTCATTGCGACCACCGTCTCTACGGCCACCATCTCTGCGGTTTCCGCCATCTCTGCCGCCTTCTCTGCGTGGTGGGCGTGCTGTAGATTCTGGTGTCCACTCGATGCCTTGCTCTTCTAAAAGCACAGCTTTGCGTGATGCACGAACTTTATCACCATTGATTTCAATAACTTTTACTTCCATTTCTTGACCAATAGCAACAAAACCTTCCGTTTTTTCCACACGAGCTGTATCAAGCTGTGAAACGTGTACTAATGCTTCTAAATTAGGTAAAATTTCAACAATAGCACCGATTTCCATTACTTTCTTTACTTTTGCTGTATAGTTTTTACCAAGTTCAGCTCTTTGATCGTAATAGCTTACCATTTCTTTTGCTTGAGCTAAAGATTCAGCATTTGGAGCAAAGATATTGATTTTACCGCTGTCGTCGATATCAACAGAAGCGCCAGTAGCAAGAGTAATAGCTTTAATGTTTTTACCACCAGGTCCAATGATTAAGCGGATAACATCAGGATTTACTTCAATAGTTTCAAATTGAGGTGCATTTTCAGAAAGGTTTTCTCTGTATGTTGGAAGAGCTTTTGCCATTTCGCCAAGAATATGTAAACGAGCTTGTTTAGCTTGATCCATAGCTTTTGACATAATTTCTGATGATAAGCCTGCGATTTTAATATCCATTTGAACTGCAGTTACGCCTTCAGCTGTACCTGCAATTTTGAAATCCATATCGCCAAGAGCGTCTTCGTCACCTAAGATATCAGTAAGAACAATAAAGTCTTCGCCTTCTTTGATAAGACCCATAGCAACACCTGCTACAGGAGCTTTAATCGGCACACCTGCGTCCATAAGTGACAAACAACCACCGCAAACAGCAGCCATTGAAGAAGAGCCATTAGATTCTAAAGTATCGGAAACAATACGGATTGTATAAGGGAAGCTTTCCTTTGCAGGCAAGATTGGCTTCAAAGCTCTTTCAGCTAAGTGACCATGACCAACTTCACGTCTGCCCACTCTCACAGGCTTTACTTCGCCAACTGAATAAGCAGGGAAGTTATAATGAAGCATGAAAGACTTGAATTGATCGCCATTTAAGCCATCAAAACGCATTTCATCGGCTGTTGAGCCTAATGTTGTTGTTACAAGTGACTTTGTTTCGCCACGAGCAAATAAAACAGAACCGTGCACCATTGGTAATACAGAAGTTTCGATTTCGATTGGGCGCACAGTCTTTGTGTCTCTTGTGTCAATACGTGTGCCTTCTTGCTGAATGCGTGAACGGACAAGTTTTTTGATAAGAGAATCAATAACATCACCCACACATTTGCCCACTTCTTCATTTTCTGCCATTTCTGGGTCTGCTGCGATTTTTTCTTTGATAGCTGTTTTTACAGCTTTTAATGCGTCTTTTCTAGCCATTTTTTCAGTCACACGTAGCGCATCTGCTATGCCAGATTCTAGAGCTATTTTTTCAACATAGGCTAAAATAGCTGGGTCTTTTTCTTGAGGCACAAAGACAGTTTTTTGCTTACCAACTAAGGCGACTAATTCTTCTTGTAATTTGATAAGCGGTTGAATTTCTTTATGTCCCCATTCCAAAGCTTCAAGAATAACACTTTCAGGTAAGAATTCGGCTTCGCCTTCTACCATAACAATAGCGTCTTTTGAAGCAGCAAAAACAAAGTCCATTTCACTTTGTTCCAATTGCTGAACAGTTGGGTTTAGTACAAATTCGCCATTCACTCTGCCAAGTCTTGCACCAGCGATTGGTTCTTCAAAGGGGATATTTGAAATCATAATAGCAGCAGAAGCAGCAGTGATACAGTGAGTATCAGGCATATTTTTTTGATCTGCTGAAATAACAGAAGCCAAAACTTGAATTTCGTTTCCGTAGCCTTTTGGGAAAAGCGGACGAATAGGACGGTCAATCAAGCGAGAGTTTAAAGTTTCAGTATCAGAGGGTTTGCCCACTTCACGTCTAAAGAAGTTGCCAGGAATTCTTCCTGCAGCATACATTTTTTCTGAATATTCAACTGTTAAAGGGAAAAAATCCTTAGGAGTGTCCAAAACAGCTTCACAAACTGTAACTAAGGCTACAGTGCCTTCGCACTGAATCCACACAGCACCAGCTGCTTGGCGGGCTAAACGCCCTGTTTCTAAAATAACTTCCTTGCCACCAACTGTGCAAGAAACTCTTGTTCCATTAAGTAAATTTGACATACTATTCCTTTGCCTATAGGCAATGTTTGCGAGCAGTCTTGAAAAGAATGACTCGAGGAGAGTCCAAGAAAAATAACAAGTAATCTTGCTACTTTAATGAATTCTCCTCTAAAATATCAAGCCCTGCTCTTGTTTTTATTGTGAGTAAAAAATTGAGGAAGCGAAAACAAGTTCACTTCCTCACAATATTCTTACTTACGCAAGCCAAGTTTAGCGATAAGCGCACGGTAACCTTGAACATCTGTTGATTTAAGATAGTTCAAAAGTTTACGGCGTTGACCAACTAATTTTAAAAGACCTGTACGTGAGTGAAAGTCTTTTTTGTGTGTTTTGAAGTGACCTGTCAAGCTTTCAATACGAGCTGTAAGCAAAGCGATTTGCACTTCTGTTGAACCTGTATCACCTTCGTGTTTACCGTATTGGGTGATAACCTCTTTTTTTTGTAATGTATCCATGACCACAGCGATTCCTCCTTCATGGGTTAAAGGGTTAATGCCATAAACCTCTCAATTTATATTTGTTTTGGCACCTTGTGCACAAAAGCTTACAAACTAAGCGGTCCATAGTCCTCTCAATATTGTCCAAACAGGCTTTGCTTCCCCTTCTTGATAACGAGCTTCCATGAGTGCAAGTTCATTACTATCAGGGTCAAGAAATAAAGCTTTTTGTCCAAAATCTGCTTCAAAATCTACAAGATTTGTATCAAGCAGCCTTTGGTGTGCAATGGCTTTGCCAAATTGAATATCATCGCTTATATCTTCATTGGTAGTAATTATCTTCCAATGAAGTAAAGCAGCTGATATCGGTTGCACAGCTTTTTTCAATACTTCAGGATCTTTTTCAAGATCGCTGATTTCGCATGCCTTTTCAATACCAAAAGGATGGCTATAGGTTCGAGTGAGTTTACTCAAGCAAGCACCACAAGATAAACGTGACCCCAAGCTGTGGGCTAGGGAACGTATATAAGTGCCAGATGAGCACTCGACCCTAAAACGCAAGTATGGAAACTCCAAAGAAAGAATCTCCGCTTGCGAAATTTTGATTTCTTTAATCTTTACAGGAACTTCTTTTCCTTCTCTTGCGAGCGAGTAAAGAGCTTTGCCATTGTGCTTTGCAGCCGAATATGGCGGTACAATTTGAGAAGTAGAATGAAGCCAATTTTCAACTTCTTTTTCTATCATCTCTTTTGTGACATGAGAATAATCGTTATTTTCAAGAACTTTGCCTTCAATATCCCAAGTATCCGTCACAGTGCCAAGTAATAATTCACCTTCATAGACTTTCAAACCACCTTCAAGCAAGTAGTTTGAAATCTTTGTGGCCTTACCAAGAAGAACGAGGAGAACGCCCGTCGCCATAGGGTCAAGTGTGCCTGCATGACCAATTTTCTTCTGTCCAAGCCTTTTCAAAGAAGATATCGCCTTAGCAGAAGTAATGCCTTTTGCCTTATTGATAACTGCTATTCCGTGTAATTGTTCCATTATTTATAACAAACCTAAAGCTTATACAACTTTACTGTATAGAGCAATTTTTAGTACGCACAATAAATAAGTAAAAAAATTAGTCCGCATAAATAACTTTGTTTGTACAAAGCATTGTGCACAAAATGCGAAAACAAGTAAAAGTCTCACTTAGCTAGATTGTGATATACTATTTTCAGCAAAAGGTCTAGCATTTTTTTATGGTAAAAATGTTTTTTTTACAGCTCTAAAAGGTAAAATTGAAGACAAATATAGTCTTAATAAATTACATATTTTTAAGCATGTATTCTTTTTTGGACATAGATTTCAAGATCTTTAACTTTTTGCAAATTTGGCAAATCAGAACTTTTTATTTCAATGCCATATTCAACTTCAATAACATGAACTAATTCAGTAATATCAAATGAATCTGCGCCAAGATCATCAACAAGCAATGCTTCTGGCTTTATCTCTTTTTCTTGTAAGTGAAGCTGATTATTAATTAATCTATAAAATTTATTCTTATCCATAATTATAGCCTTCCTTAGTATGGTCTAACACAGAAAAAACAACAAAACACATAGTACTAATTAAGCAATAAAACTCTTTCATATATAATAAGAGTTAGATTTAAAAAAGCAAGCATTATTATTTTTTTTAATATCTATAAATTCAAGATCTTGGGAAAAAGATTAAAAAAAGTCGAAAATCATTATAAAGTGAATAAAAAAACTAGCGAAAAATGAGAAGAAAACAAAGAAAAGCTTTATCAAGTTAATGAAGAGTTCAGGCTTTGGTGAGCGAGCTTTTGCAAAAAGCCGCCAAAACAAAAGTTTAATAAAAAAAATCCTTGTTAAAAAAATTAACAAGGATTTTCAGTTTTGACTAACGCAAATTAATTATGCTTTGCTAGAAACATAGTTGATAGCGTCTTTAACTTTTAAGATTTTTTGAGCGTCTTCATCAGCGATTTCTACGCCAAATTCTTCTTCCATAGCCATGATGAGCTCTGTTAAGTCTAATGAATCTGCACCAAGATCTTCAACAAAAGAAGCTTCGAGTGTGATTTCTTCATCAG
>CAYJHN010000003.1:0-13377 GCA_964369985.1 uncultured Desulfovibrionaceae bacterium
AACATGAGCAGGACAGGCATTTGTGCAAGGTGCTGTTACAAGTGAAAGGTATTCTTGTCTTTTTGTTTTTTTTGCTTGAAGCAGTTGAGGTGATTTTTCTAAAATATCAAGCAATGCTTTTGTTGAGGTTTGGCCAATATCACAACGTGCTGAAAGCATAACTTTTTTTGCTTGGCTTGATAAAAATTCGATGTCATCAGATGCAGAAATTCCATCACATAATGCATTTAGTCTTCTCGCTATCTTCTTTAATCCTGTTCGACAAGGAAAACACTGACCGCAAGATTCTTCAGCACTTTTTTCTATGTAGGCACGCGTTAAATCAAGTATGTTTAAAGTATTAATATTTTCATTTTTTATTGAAATTCCAGCATAACCAATAAGCGCTTTGTATTCAATTGAAGGCTTTTGCCCGCGCCATGTGTCTAATAAAATTGTGTTGTTTTCTTTATGAATGGACATTTTTTTCCATATCCTCTTGCTTTGTGAAATAAAAGGATGATTTTAGAGCTTATACAAAATATTGTTGACTATAAATAAAAATATGTAATTTGTCTATAGATGAAAATAAGGTAAATAATAGCATACAGAACATTTTTTATTGCTAATTCTTTCTTAAAGCCTTCTTTATTTCTATAATTTTTCTTATTTTCTTATTGTTTCTACTATTCAATGGTTTAGCTTTTAAAGAGTTGAGCTTTTCTTTTATAGATATTTTTATAGACAATAAAGCACATAAAGTTTTTGTAAGCAAGGAAGAGGCTTGTATAAGTGTGTAACTATCTTTATTTCTATTATGTAAGTAGTTCAAGTTTTTTACATACACTTTTGCGTAATTATCTGACATAATAATTGCGTTTGCATAGCCATTTTCTTGTATGGCGTATGGAAGTATTTTACTTAGATTATTTGCGTAAAATTCTTTGATATTATTTGATTCTTCATTTTTATAAGATTCTAAAAGGGGAAGGACAGCACTTGTTTTGCACCAAAACATAGTGTCGTATACTTTCAGGTTTTGCTCGTCCTTAGCAATAGTTTGCAATGGCATTGAAATGGATTTATTAATATAATTTTCCTTAGTATTTATTACTGTTAAATAATTTTCATGTACAGGTTGAGGTGGAAAAAGTAATCCAAATTGTTTATTTTTTTTGAAGAGTTGCAAGACATTTTCAATATATTTTTTTGAATAGGAAAGATTTAAATAGAAATGTTCAAAAGATTCATTTGTTAATTTTTCATCTATATTTTGATTGTCGATAGAATGTAGTTTTGCGTGCAAGAAACACATATATTCGTATTTCTTAAAAATACATTCACAATCTTCGAGCAATAGGGTAGAAGGCTTTTTATTTTCTTGGATTAATACATATTCTTTTATGTTTTCTAAATGTTCAAGTTTGTTTTTTGCCTGAATAAGTAAAGCCTCGTTACTTGTGAAAAGAAAAATATTACAATAGTTTGGGAAATTACTTGCTTGTTGTTCTATATACGGAAGTGAAGAATTGTCAGTTAAGTATAAAATAAGAGCAATTTTTTCATTATTGTAATTAAAATCAGTCATGTATGAGCTAAGTGTATAGTTCAAATTAAGATTAAGCATAAGCGTGTGTGCTGATGCAGATTTAAGAATATCTTCCCAAATAAGATTTTCATCATATTTTGTCTTGTTTTTTACAAAGTCTAGAGCATTTTGCACTTTATTTGTCAGAATATTATTAAAATATTCTTCATGTTTTGTGCTAATAAAAATCTTTCTCTTTAATATAGGGCAGGCGTGTTCACTTAGAAGAATGTCAGGTGAAAAAGAGGAAATATCAGGGTGGGAATGTGTGTTATGCACAAAATTTTCAACAAATACAGCAGATTTAAATCCATTTGTTTCAAAATAATTCGTCAAACGTAATTCACCGTGTTGAACAGTTTCTAAAAAAGTAGTGCAATTTGGGAGTTCTTGCCAAAAATTTTTAAAAGAATCTGATTTTAATATGCTATTTTTAAAAACAAGCCAATACGACTGAATATGTTCTAATGCTCTTTTACCTTGTCTATGTTTTGTTATGCCCCAAAAATCACAGATTTTTTTACCCATTTTTGAATACATATCTTCAAGATCAAATAAAGGGCCATAAAAAGAATTATTTGTTAAAAGTAGTTCATCGTATTTTGATATATTCTCATATCCGCATTTTTCTAGTGCATATTTCCACGCAGCAAAGTCAAAACCAATATTTTCTCTTTGCAAAATATTTATTTCCAATTCTTCAACTTTTTGTTTTGCTTCATCATTTAATGAGCCATTAACAACAAAAATAAGTTCAGGATAGATCTTTCTTATTTTTTCTAGTGCAAAGAATACATAATTATGTATTTCACCCTTTGGATCATAATGTACATATATAGCGAGTTTCTTCATGTTTTTCCTAGAAAAATAATTGTGTTTTTAGAATAAAAAAAGAGTAAATAATTATAAGAAAATAGTCAATTCAATGTCAGTATGATTTTAGTGAGCATAGTTAACTTTACAGTATTTTCGCTTTCATATAAAGTCAAAATCTTGGAGCTAATATGAAGAAAATATTAATACACACGCATATATATTATAAAGATAAGTGGTATGAATTAAAAGAAATTTTGAAAAATTTCTCTAAGTATGAAATAGAACTACATATCACAATGCCCGAATTAAATCTTGATTTGAAAGAAGATATACTTGCCTTTCGACCAGATGCGCAAATTTGCATTGTTGAAAATAAAGGCTATGATATAGCGCCTTTCTTACATGTTATCAATAAGCTAGATTTACAAAATTATTCTTATCTTGTAAAACTTCATACTAAAAAAGATCAAGATCTAAGCACACATGTTAATAAAATCAACCTACAAGGTTCTTTATGGCGTGACTGTTTGCTTGAACCCTTTAAAACTAAAGAAAGTATTAATACTATAATTCAAAAGCTTGAAAATAATGATAAGCTTGCAATGCACGCTAATTTTAAACTGATCGTTTTTAAAGAAGGTTCAAAGCGAGTGAAGAAAAAAGTAGCTGAATTTCTTGATAAATATTCTCTTCCACAGAGAAAATTTGCCTATGTTGGCGGAACAATGTTTATTGCTAAGGCAGATTGTTTTTCTCTTTTACAATCTTTTGATTTAAAAGTAGATGATTTTACAAGTCCAGAAATAGGTGAACCAGATTTAGCTCATGTTATTGAAAGGATTTTAGGCTATTGTGTCTATGCAAAAAACAAAGAAATAAAGGATGTTATAACTCCTTCTTATATACAAAAAACTTCAATTTTGTTTGCAAGAATAGCAAGATTTGTCTACCAAAATCACATAACTGATAAAAAGCATATTATCAAAATCTGCACTATCCCTATATATATTAAAAGATTTAAGTAAAATTTAAACTTTATAATTCAAATCCTTGCAAAATAATGCTTTTGGCTATACAAGAAGATAAGAATAATTCTCTAGAATGGAGTGAAACATGAAAATAACAATCATAGGAACAGGTTATGTTGGTTTGTCTTTAGCGACTTTGTTTGCACAGAAGTATGAAGTGTATGCCGTTGATATTGTTCCAGAAAAAGTAGAAAAAATAAATAATCGTGTTTCACCTATTCAAGATATTTTGATTGAAGAGTTTTTTGCTCATAAAAAGCTCAATCTTAAAGCTACCTTAGATTATGCTTTTTGCAAAGACAGTGATTTTGTTGTGATAGCAACACCAACTGATTATGATCCACAAAAGAACTATTTCAATACTTCAAGTGTTGAAACAGCAATAGAAAAAGTTTTAGAGCAAAATAGTGAAGCTACTATAGTTATAAAATCCACTATTCCAGTTGGTTATACTGAAAATTTATGCAAGAAATACAATACTGAAAATATCATTTTTTCGCCAGAATTTTTGCGTGAAGGTAATGCATTATTTGATAATTTACATCCATCACGTATTGTCATTGGTTCGTCTTCTGATAAAGCCAAACTTTTTGCTTCTCTTCTCACTGAATGTGCAGAAAAAAGTGATATACCTTTAGTATTTACCTCTTCAACTGAAGCAGAAGCAGTAAAACTTTTTGCAAATACCTATCTTGCCTTGCGTGTGTCTTTCTTTAACGAATTAGATACCTATGCTGAAAGAAAAGGACTTGATGCTAAAAGCATTATTGAAGGTGTAAGCCTTGATCCAAGAATTGGAAATCATTATAATAATCCAAGTTTTGGTTACGGAGGCTACTGCTTACCAAAGGATACAAAACAGCTTTTAGCAAATTATCATGATGTGCCACAAAATATTATGACTGCAATTGTTGAAGCCAATAGAACGCGTAAGGATTCTATTGCGGATAGCATTTTAAAAAAAGCAAAATATTATGATTATGAAGAGGGTAACCAATTTGAGAGTTCTGAATCTGAACCTCCAGTAATTGGTGTATATAGGCTTACAATGAAGGCAAATAGCGATAATTTTCGACAAAGTTCAATTCAAGGAGTGATGAAGAGAATTAAGGCAAAAGGTGCTCTTGTTATTATTTATGAACCAGAACTTGAAGACGCTTCTACTTTTTTTGGTAGTAAGGTAGTAAATAATTTAGATGAATTTAAAAAACAAAGTCTTGTTATAGTTGCAAATAGGTCAGATAAATTATTGCAAGACGTGAAAGAAAAAGTATACACAAGAGATTTATTTAATCGAGATTAATTTTTATATTAAGAGCAGGGTGTTAATAGTTGTTCTTTTTTTGTCTCCGACGGCCAAAGGACTACCGTCCTTTGGAAACCTTTATAGTGAGCGGTTAAATGATAATGTGTGGCTAAAGAAGGCTATTTTTATTTTTGTTTGCGGAAAAGTTATATGAGCTACGCTCATAAATACTTTTCCGCTTTAAAATTTAAAGGCTTTTTTGTAAAAATATTATCTCTATAAATAAAGTTTACTCTCCCATGTTCACTCTGTTCACATGGTGTTTTTATTATTAACGCAATACGTCATCTGAACGAAGTGAAGATGTT
The DNA here is from genome assembly GCA_964369985.1 of uncultured Desulfovibrionaceae bacterium. Taxonomy (GTDB): domain Bacteria; phylum Desulfobacterota; class Desulfovibrionia; order Desulfovibrionales; family Desulfovibrionaceae; genus CAYJAZ01. Next base: position 5,026 of record CAYJHN010000003.1, read on the forward strand.
TCTTGTTTTTAGTAGGGAAACATAATTTAATTAAATCCAAGCCCCTATTTTTAAAGCGAAACAGTATTTAAGCGAAGCTTAAAACTTTTTCGCAAATAAAAAAATGAAATATGAACAAAAGGAATTTGTTCACTGTATCTATCGCTTATTCGCTCACTATTCAGGGTTTCCAAAGGCGGTAGTTCCGTGGGGATAATCCTCTTGGCCGTCGGAGACAAAAAATACTATAAAGTAAATTACACTTCTTTTTTACTTGCAAGCTTACGCTTGATAAAATAAAGAAAAAATAATCCATTAGAAAGACTTGCAACAGCGTCACTGATTGGTTCTGCCATTACAACAGCAAATATCTTATCATCAAAAAAGTGTGCTAAAGCGTAGATGAGAGGCACAAGTAAAATCCCCTTACGCAAGAAGGCAAAAAAGAAGGAAAGAGCACCATTACCTAAAGCCATATAGCTTTCTTGACATGTGACAGCAAGCCCGAGCACAAAGCATCCGCTAATGTAGATTTGTAACATCTTTGTTATTGAATTAATGAGATTTATATCGTCTGTAAAAAGTGAAATAAAGAAAGAGGGAAAAAGAAGCATAACACTTGTTACAAGAGCACTATAAGCAACATTGACCATAGCAGCGTAGGATATTGCTTTTTTTACACGTGCGTAATTTCCTGCACCGTAGTTATAGCTCACTATAGGTTGTGTGCCTTGCATAAGGCCAATCATAGGAAAAAAGATTAAAAAGAGTAAACCAGATATGATTGTCATACTGCCAACAGCAGTCACATCGCCATAGTAAAAAAGTTGAGAGTTGAAACAAAGTGAAACTAAAGCTTCACTTGAAGTCATAAATGCTGGACCAGAGCCAAGAGTGATGACTTGACGAAAGAGGTTCCACTTTGGTAGCAGGTATTTTCTCTTTATGTGGAGCACTGTTTTTGTTGTAAAGTAAAAGCGTATTACCCATAAAAATGAAATAAATTGAGCAATAACAGTAGCAATAGCAGCACCTTTTACACCCAAGTCAAGCCAAAATATAAAGATAGGATTTAATATAAAGTTTGATAAGCCGCCAAGGAGGGGGGCAAACATAGATACCTTTGTTTGTCCTTGTGCGTTTATGAAATGATTTAATCCCATACCTACAAATAAAAATGGTGTGCCTAGATTATATATTTTTAAATAATTTACTGCTTCAGTGAGTGCATTGCCTCTACCACCTAGTAGAATCAATATATCCTCAGCGAAAAAATGTACTAAAGCCATGCTAAAAAGAGTTGAACATAGCAAAAAAGTCAAACAATTTGAAACAAGCTGATTGGCCATGTCATTATTTTTTGCACCTAGCTGTATACTTGCTAAAGGTGCACCGCCACGCCCAAACCACGAAATAAAGGTAAAGGTAAACATAGCAACAGGAAAGGTTAAACCTAAAGCAGCAAGGGCTACTTGACTGTCAGGCAGACGGCCTATATATACCCTATCTATAAGATTATATGCAATAATAATAATTTGCGCAAAAATTGTCGGAATAGATAATTTTACAAGCAAAGAAAATACAGGCTTTGTGCCTAAAAAAGATGTTTTGTCCATAATCCAAATTTATTTTTTATTATATTGCGAGGGGCATATAGAATAAAGGGTAAAATATCAAAAAAACAAGTGAAATGAAATAGGCTAAAGTATTTCATGCTCAATAGAGTATAAATTGTAAAAATGCACTATATAAAGAAAAATATATTCATGCAATAAATTAATCAAAAATGTATATATAGTTATAAAAATCACAAAACATGAAAAAAGTACTTGTATTTTTGATTTTTATTAGAAATGTTCTAAAAAATACTAAGAAAAAATTATTTAAAAAGTTCTATATTACAATAGCTTGACAAAAAACTATAATTGATATAATGTTTATAGTAGCTAAAACACATATGTGCTATTCTTTAAAATAGTATGTATTTCAAAAGTTGATTATTTCACAAGTTGTTGAAATAGGGTTAAATCACTTACACATTTTATTTATGCGGAGAGGGTTTATGAAAAACTGGTTGAAATTGTTTGTTTTTGTTTTTATTGTTGCTCTTTTAGTTTATTTAGCTCGTGTTTATAAATTAGAAGAAAGTTTAGCAGGCATCAAAACTTGGGTTGAAGCTCAAGGCGTGATTGCACCGCTTATTTACATAGGAATTTACATTCTTGCTACAGTCCTTGCAGTACCCGCAACAGCACTTACACTCATGGCGGCACCGATTTTTGGCGTATTTTTTGGCATAGTTTATGTATTTGTGGGGGCAAATATAGGGGCTGGCCTTTGCTTTCTTATTTCAAAATATTTTGCAAGAAGCACGATTAAAGGTATTTTGGATAAGAATGAAAAATTCAAAAAATTAGAAGAGCTTACTGAAAAAAATGGCTATATTATTGTAGCTATCACAAGGCTTGTGCCAATCTTTCCATTCAATTTACTAAATTATGGCTTTGGCCTTACCAATATTCCATTTAAAATCTATTTAATCTGGACTGCTCTTTGCATATTACCAGGTACGATTTTATATGTGGCTGGTGTTGGTGCAGTTACTTATGCAATCGAGCATGGCGAAGTTCCTTGGATTTTAGTTGCTATTGCTCTCAGTATTCTTGCTATTATTGCTTTTGTTGTGAAAAAAGCAAAATCAAGACTTAAAGAATAATCGACTTTACACACATTGCTTTACTTATACTTTTATACAAAATAGGGTGGTTTTATGAGCATGCATTTTAGTGAAAAAGTTATTGAAAAAGCACAGAAAATTGCTTCTGAATGTCAAGGACACAATCAGGCTTTTTGCGCAAGCCGTTGTCCTATGCATACAGACGCCCTTGGCTATATTGAGCTTATCAAAGAAGATAAACTTGATGATGCCATTAAGCTAATAAGAGAAAAACTTTTCTTACCAGCAACTTTAGGGCGAATTTGTGCTCATCCCTGCGAAACAGAATGTCGTAGTAACAAAGAATTTAAAGAACCTTTAGCTATTGCTGCTCTCAAAAGATATGCTGCTGATAATGCAGATAATGAAAGCTTTTGGGATTTGAGCAAAAAAGAAAACTCTGGCAAAAAAGTAGCTATTATTGGAGCTGGGCCAGCAGGCGCTCAGGCAGCTATTGATCTTGCAAAAGAGGGTCATAATGTAACTATTTACGAGCTTTTACCGCACGTTGGCGGCATGATGCGAGTTGGTATTCCTGCTTATCGCTTACCTCGAAATATTATAGACTATGAATACAGTTATTTAGAAAAATTAGGCGTAAAATTTGTGATGAATACAAAGGTTGGTATAGACATTGCTTTTGAAACATTACGCAAAGAAAATGACGCTGTGATTATTGCTATGGGTGCACATAAAGGTAGTGTTATTCCAAGTAAAGGTGGCGATTGCGAAAATATTACAAATGCTGTTGATTTTCTAAAAAAAGCTTCACTTGAAGAAAAAACAGATTTTCCATGCAAAAAAGTTATTGTTATTGGCGGTGGTGACGTTGCAATGGACTGTGCAAGAACAGCTCTTAGACTAGGTGCAGAAAAAGTAAATCTTTTATCACTTGAAAATATAAATATCTTGCCTGCAAGTAAACATGAACAAGAAGGCGCACTTGAAGAAGGTGTTGAATTTTTATGCGGTTATGGTGATGTTGAATTTTTCTCAAAAGAAGAAGAGGGCAAGAAAATACTTACTTCTGCAAAATTCAAAGAATGTCTTTCAATTTTTGATGAAAATAAAACATTTAATCCACAATATGGCGAAAAAACAGTCTCAATCGATTGCGACACTGTTATATTTGCTACAGGCCAACTTACAGAAACTATCAATGATTGCTCTATCGAACAAGCAAGAAATGGCAGATTTACAAAAGATCCTCTCACTTTAGCAACCTCTTTGAAAGATGTTTTTGTCGCTGGCGATTGTGCAGGCACAGTTATAGTTGTTGAAGCTATGGCTTCTGGCAGAAAGGCAGCAAAATCTGTCATTCGTTACTTAAACAATGAAGAGCTTGATTCTAATAGGAATTTCTCAGAAGAAGTAGGTAATATCTCTAAATTAAACCTTCCTCTTCCAAAAGATCATGTTCCACAAAAACGTGGTCACACAAGGCAAATGATGGCCTCTGAAAGAATAAAAAACTTTGAGGAATGTGATTTTGGCTTTAGTAAAGAAGAAGCCATTGCCGAAGCCTCACGATGCCTAAAATGCGAATGTAAAAAATGCATGATTGAATGTATTATGCTAAATGATTTTACTCATTATCCTGGAGAGTTATTTAATCAATTCATGCAAGAAAAAGACATGGATCCTAAAATTGCCTATTCTTGTAATATGTGTGATCAATGCACTCTTGTTTGCCCTGAAGAATATAAATTCTCCGAACTCTTTGGCCTTATGCGTAAAGATTTTATCAAGGCAAACAACGGAAATTCACCTATGAAGGGACATAAGGCAATTAATATGCATCAATTCTTAGGCTTTTCATCTTTCTTCACAACAAAACGCAAAGGTGCGAAAGGAGGTTCACGATAATGGGTAGAAAAGCATTTATTTCTGGTTGTGCACTTTCTTCGTATAATCCTGATTTAGTAATTAAAACTGTTGAACATCTTAAAAGTATCTATCCTGATATTTCTGCCATACAAAAATGCTGCGGTAAACCAACTAAAGCTCTTGGGCAAGAAGATGCTTTCCACGAACGTTTTGAAGGTCTTTTAAAAGATTTGAGAGATTGTGAGGTTGATGAAGTTATAGTTGGTTGTCAAAGTTGCTATAAGGTTATGGAATTAGACAAGAATTTAAAAGTAACTTCACTTTGGGCTCTCTTTCCTGAAATTGGTTTACCAAAAGAAATGGTAGGAAAGGCAAAAAATTCTGATGTGGTATTTTCTGTTCATGACTCATGCTCTATCAGACCATATTCAGATATTCATAATGGTATACGCTGGATTCTCAATGAGCTTGGCTATAAAAGTGTTGAGCCAGAGAAAACTCGTGAAAATACAAGATGTTGTGGCTTTGGTGGCATGATTGTGCCTGCAAATCCTGAGCTTGCAAAAAGAGTTATGGCTCGCAGAGTATCAGATTTTCCAACTAAAGAAGTTGTGACATATTGTGCAGCTTGTAGGCAATCAATGCTTATGGGTGGTGCAAGTGCTTGGCATATTTTAGATTTAATTTTTAATGATGTTGTTTATGCCAATGATGCACCACCAATAGACACGCTTTCAAAACCTATAACAGCATGGGCTAATAGGTTTAAAACAAAAAGAAGATTACAAGGCGTCATTTAGGAGAAATAATTAATTTTATTTATTAACTTTAAAAGGGGAATTTTATGAAAAAAATTTTGGCAATATGTAGTTCAATCTTTATTATCTGTGTTTTAAGTGTTTTCACTGCTGAGCTTTCAAATGCAAAAGATATGGGTGATTTTATCACAGCAAAAGAATTGAAAGCAAAGATTGATGCAAAAGATAAAAATCTTATTCTTATTGGTGTGTTACATAGCAAGAAAAAATATATTCCTGGCAATAATGCTGGCAAGCCAATCGAAGGTTCTTATGAAGTTTGGCGTCCAGACTACAGTGGCAAAGGATCAAAAGAAGCTATTGCGCCTGCAGTTTCAGGTTTTAGAAAGTCAAAAGAAGAAATGGAAATGCTTTTATCAAAAGCTGGTGCTACACCAAAATCTGAAATTGTTGTCTATAGTGCAGACGCAATGCACGATGCGGCAAGAGTTTATTGGCAAATCAAATTACTTGGTCATGATGATGTGAAAATTCTTGACGGTGGCGTAAACGCATGGCTTGCAGCAGGTTACGACGATGGTGATTCAGTGGACTTAGTAGATGAAAAAGTAAAAACAAATTACAAAGCAGAAAGTTATGATGTTGATGAATATAATGTTGATGTAGAAGAATTTATTGCAGCTTTAGACAATCCTAGTGAATGGGTTATCATTGACACCCGTTCTGTAAAAGAACAAAATGGTGAAAAAACTGGCTCATCTGCTGGTGCTTACGGAACTGGTGGTGTGAAAAATTCTTTAAAAATCGAATGGAAACAAGCGGTTAATAAAGATCAAACACTTAAATCAGAAGCTGAATTAAAAGAATTATACAAAGATATTAAAGGAAGAAAAGTTATTACCTTCTGTCAATCTGGCGTACGTTCAGCACACACACAAGCTGTGCTAAAAGAAATTCTTGATATAGACGATGTGTATAATTACGATGGTTCATGGATAGAGCTTTCATACATAGCTTCAGAAGCTAGTGATGGCATTGTTGATAAAAAACTCAAAGAAGATGTAAAAAAACATCTTTCAAATTGGAAAGATAACGAAGAACCTATTTAAAGGCAATCTAGCAAATAAAAGCTGATAAAAAGTTTTTAGAGATTTAGAGTCTAAATACCCTTGTTATGGGGAAAACCTGCAAAATATAAAGGTTTTCCCCTTTTTTATGCTAACTAACTCACTTTATAGTCTTTTTTTTGTCTCTGCCTGTCAAAGGACTAGGGGAGATTTTAATATCAAGTGCAACACTAGAGAAAAAAATAATAAATAAAGCCTTACTCTCATAAAAATCGCTTATAAAAAAAACTTGAATACTTTATCAAAATATTGTATTTTGATTCATTGCTTATTATCAAAGGAGTTAGAAATGCAAGCACCTGAAAAAAATATTGGTTTTGACCTTGTAAGGGTTACAGAAACAGCGGCCTTATCCTCTGCAAGATGGCTTGGACGTGGCGAAAAAGAAAAGGGTGATGGTGCTGCGGTTGATTCCATGAGACTGTCTTTTAATTCATTAGACATTGATGCTACTGTTGTTATTGGCGAGGGCGAAAAAGACGAAGCTCCTATGCTTTATAATGGCGAAAAGGTAGGTTCTGGCACTGGAACAAAGCTTGATATTGCTGTAGATCCTGTTGAAGGAACAAGTCTTTTAGCTTATGGCAGACCAAATTCTATTGCTGTTATTGGTGCATGCCCTGGTGGTATGATGTATAATCCTGGTCCAAGTTATTATATGCAAAAACTTGTTGTTGGGCATGAAGCACGCAATGTTGTAGATTTAGACGCACCTGTGAAAGACAATTTAAATAATATTGCAAAAGCTATTGGTAAAGATATTAATGATATTGTTGTTTTTGTACTTGATAAACCAAGACATCAAAACTTGATTAAAGAAATTCGTGCAACTGGTGCGAGAATTTCTTTACATACTGACGGTGATGTTTCAGGTGCTTTGATGGTTGTTGACCCTAGCACTGACATTGATGTTATGATGGGTACTGGCGGAACACCTGAAGGTGTTATTTCTGCTTGTGCTATTAAAGGATTAGGCGGTCAAATGCTTGCACGTTTAGAACCGCAATCTTATCTTGAAAAAGAAGCTATTGAAAAAGCGGGTATTGATATTAGAGAAATTTTATCTGTAGAATCTTTAATCCGTGGCGATGATGCTTTTTTTGCTGCAACTGGTATTTCTAGTGGCGACTTGCTTAAAGGCGTGAAATATACTGGAAATGGTGCTATTACACATTCAATGGTAATTCGCGCAAAAACTGGTACTTTTAGATATATTGAATCCCACCATAATTGGGATAGACTGATGAAGATTTCAGCATTGAAATACGATTAATAGTATAAATATATTTTTATAGAAAAGCTACTTTTTGCAAGTGGCTTTTCTTTTTGATTCTTTGTGATGATTAAAAATAAAAAGGCAATTCTTTAGGAATTGCCTTTTGTTGTTTTATAAGCATTTATTCGTAATGCATTGTGTGTACTTCAGCTTCGGTGAGTATGTGTGGAATCATACGAATAAGCACGCCTTTTGGCCCAACTTCAGCAAAGTTTTTTGTGCCGGCATTGTGTATATTTGTGATTATTTGCGTCCATAAAACTGAAGAAACAATTTGCTTTTTCATGATATTTTGCATTCTTTTTGCTGCAGTGATGGCTTCTGCATTCACATTGCAATAAATAGGGCATATTGGGTCAGCCCATGAATATCTTTCTAATTCTTTTGCAAATTCTATGTTAATTTCAGACATGAGAGGAGTGTGAAAAGCACCTGAAACTGCAAGTGGAATTGCTTTTCCTTTTTGCGGTTTCAATCTATCAACAACAGCTTCTACTGCGTCTCTGTGACCTGAAATTGCGAATTGTTTTGGTGTGTTATAGTTAGCAATTTTTACAACTCTGCCTAATTCTTCACTTACAGCCGCAGATACTGGCTCGATTTCATCTGCATTTAATCTAAGCACAACATACATAGTGCCTTCTTTATTTGGATCAGCAGATTCCATAA
>CAYJHN010000003.1:13387-34338 GCA_964369985.1 uncultured Desulfovibrionaceae bacterium
TGTAAAGTATCGTCAAAAGAAAGTACTTTTGCAGCTGCTAGAGCGGAAAATTCACCTAAACTATGCCCAGCAAAAGCACAAGGATTGACTTTATCTTTGTGTTCTAGCCACGCACCTAAGTTTGTCACTGTGAGTGCTGGTTGTAGGTTTTTTGTATTTGCCATTAAGGTTTCATCGCTACTTTCCCAGTAGATTTCTCTTAATGGTAGAGAAGAATATTTTTCAGCTTTCTTCCATAAATCCATGATATCATTATTTTTTTCTGCATGGGTTTTGCCCATGTTCGCGGCTTGTGAGCCTTGCCCTGGAAATAAAATCGCACTTTGTTCAGACATAATTATAACCCTGTAGTATTGTAATTTGAGAAGTATTCATGAGTGATATTTATATTCATGATTTAATCCTTTTAACTTAAAAGGGTATAAATGTCAAAAATATTTTTAGTTATGAATGCTTTTGATAGGCTCTATAGAGAGTTTGAAAAATCAGTTTTCAGTTTTTTTACAAGCCTTACAAGGAAAAAGGCAAAGAGAAGTGTTTGTGCTACTGAGGAAATTGGAGCAGCGAGTGATATAGTGAAAAGTGTGGCATTTTCAAAATGTGCAAATAAGTAAGAGAGAGGTACACGAATGGCAAATGAGCAAAAAAGTCCTGCTATCATTACTATATTTGTTTTACCACAACCATTAAAGAAGCCACCCATAAGAAAAAATATTGAAGTAAGTAAAACATCTATACTATAGCCTTGCATATAAAGCCATGATGCGGCGATAACTTCTTTGTCAGAGGTAAATAAAAGTGAGAGATTATAACCATGAAAATAACAGTAATAAGCTATAAAAATGCTTATTCCAAATGATGTCATAAGAGCGTAAGAAAGTGATTTTGTGGCTCTCATGATATTTTTCGCACCATAGTTTTGTGCTGTGATACTGGCTGTTGCTTGAGCTAATGAAGTAGGCACAAGCATAATAAAAGAAATAATTCTTTGTGCAACACCAACACCAGCTGAAGCAATAAGGCCAAAAGAATTTACAATAGATGTGATAATAAGAAAAGAAACTTGTGCAAAGACAAATTGAGTTGCTAAAGGCGCACCATAAAAGATTATTTTCTTGATATGTGCTGTATGAAATTTGATGTTCTTTGTTGAAAATTCAAAAGCTAATTCTTTTCTTTTTACATAGAGAATAGAAATATAAACTGAAAAAGCTTGTGCAATAATAGTTGCGTAGGCAGCACCTTCAACACCTAGTTCAAAACCTGCAATAAAAATAAGATCAAGTATAACATTAGTGAAGCAGGCAATGGCAACAGTGAGAAGGGGAGTTTTTGAATCTCCTAATGCTCTAAAAATTGCCCCTACTAAGTTGTAGGCAACAATAAAAACAAGCCCAAAGCCGCAAATGACAATGTAATTTATACATGCAATAACAGCCTCAATTGGTGTGTTAAGTAAAGATACTATTAATGGAGCAGAAGTAGTAAGTAAGATAGTGAGTAGTAAAGAAACAGTAAGAAATAAAGCTATGCCAGCACCTATAACATTGCCACATTCTTCATATTTTCTTGCTCCCATCATTTGCCCAAGTAATATTGTAATGCCAAAAGCAAAACCAACAATAAGCATGCTTATTGTAAACATAACTTGCGAACCATTTGCAACAGCGGCAACTTCTTTTGAATCGCAAAACAGGCCTATGATTATTAAATCTATTGCTCCATAGGCATTTTGCAATAAGTTTGCAATGAATATAGGAAAGGTAAATGTTAATAGCGGTTTGTATATGTCACCTTGTGTAAAATCAATGCCTTCTCTCATTTTTGCCTCATTAATATAAACATATTCATTAGATAGTTGTGTGTATTAAAAAATAATGCACTTCATTTGTAAAAAGTAAAGCACTATTTTATAAATATGCCTTGTGTAAAAAATATTTAAATCTATTTCATAGCTTTTAAGTTATGAAAAAAGCTAATGTAAAAGTTCTTATATTTTAAATATATAGAGTGTCTTGTTTGAGAGTATATATATAAATATAAAAATAAAGTATGTTATTATAAATAATTAGAAGGTAAAAAAGGATTAAATCAATAAAATAAAAGAAAATGTAAAGACTTTTAATAAGAAGTTGATTGAGTACACAATGAGTATAAACTTTAAAATTTATAATGAATAGTATAAGCATTTCAGTATCTTATATTGTTCATAAAAATTGTTGTATTATGTTTTTTTGTTGTGAATTAAATAATTATGAATAATTACAAATTGTTGTATGATGTATTCTTTTTGTTTCAGTCAATTTAATACTAAAGTTTCTTTCAAATTTATTTTTATTGTGTTATATTTACAGTAATAAAAGAAGTTTTCTGTTTTTTATAGAAATAAAAAAAATGGAATAAATTAACTTTCTTTTTATATAAAGAGGTGTGTTAAAATTTTAATTTAAGGTTGAAAATTTTAGATTTGTGTTAAAACAATGGGAGGTTTTATGCACTTACCGGAAAAGATTGAAGACTATCAGGGGATTCACAAGATTGAGAGTTGGATTGGTTTTTTTGTTGGTTTGCTTTTATTTGGATCTGTTTTTGTTTTTGACCCTCCAGCAGGTATGACTGAGCCTGCGTGGAAATGTTTTGGAATGGGATCGCTCATGGCTGCTTGGTGGGCTACTGAAGCTCTACCTATTCCTGTTACCTCGCTTTTACCTATTATACTTATTCCAGCTTTAGGTCTTGGCACAATGGGCAAGGCTCTTGCTCCTTACGCGAATTCTACTATCTATCTTTTTCTTGGTGGTTTCATGCTAGGAATTTCAATGGAAAGATGGAACTTACACCGCAGAATTGCTCTAAACATCATTAATGTTGTTGGTTATAGAGGGCGTTATCAGATTGCTGGTTTTATGGCTGCAACTGGTTTTATATCAATGTGGGTGAGTAATTCAGCTACTGCTATTATGATGCTTCCTATTGCTTTATCAGTTATTTCAATGGTTGTTGATGAAGATAACCCTGATCATAAGCGTTTTGCAACAGCACTTTTGCTTGCGGTTGCTTATGCTGCTTCGCTTGGTGGTATTGGTACCCTTATAGGTACACCTCCAAACGCCTTACTCAAAGCATATTTAGAAGAACACTATAAAGTACATATTGGTTTTGGGCAGTGGATGCTCTTAGGCGTGCCTGTTGCTATCTCTATGATTGTTGTGACTTGGTGCTGGCTTTGTAAAAAGAGATTCTACCTCAATACAGAAAATTCAGAACAAGTTATTAAAGACGAACTTTCAAAATTAGGCCCATGGTCTAAGGGTGAAAAATATATAGCAGTTATCTTTGTTGTTACAGCTTTATCATGGATTTTTCAGCCTTTTATTGTAAAACAATTTAGTTTTGTGAGCGATACTTTTATTGCTATGCTTGCAGCTATTTCACTTTTTGTTATTCCTGTAGATGCAAAAAAACGCGTATTTCTTATGGATTGGCAACAAACTAAATCAATGCCTTGGGGAACATTAATTCTCTTTGGTGGTGGTTTATCTTTAGCAGCTTTTGTTGCATCATCTGGCTTAGCTGCTTGGGTATCCACTGAATTAGGTGGCCTAGCTGGCGTTTCAACACTTATTATGACTTTTGCTATTGTTACAGTTATTATCTTCCTTACAGAAGTAACTTCAAATACTGCAACTGCAGCAGCTTTCTTGCCTTTATTAGGTGCACTTGCTGCAACTCAAGGTATTGAACCGCAATTATTTACCATTCCAGCAGCGATAGCAGCATCATGTGCCTTTATGATGCCTGTTGCTACACCTCCAAATACAGTAGTGTTTGGCTCAGGTAAAGTTCCAATTTCTGCAATGATTAGAGCTGGTTTTATACTTAACATTGCAGGTATGTTTATTGTAACAGCTTTCTCATACTTCCTTGTTGGAATTTTTAAATAAGCACAAGAGTAAGCACAAAATAATTAAAACCCAATACTTTGTATTGGGTTTTTACTTTTAACTCTTATATACTGCTAGGGCTTTTTTCTTCTTTTTCCTTGATTTTTTTAGCTATTTAACCTATATTTATAAAAAGTTCACTTATAAAATACTAAAGAGAATTATGAATATACTTCTTATCAATATAACCCGCTTTGGCGACACTTTGCAAGCACAGCCACTAATACACGCTCTTTATTCACATTTTGCAAGTGAGAGCAAAAAATGTAATATTGGTCTTGTTTGCGTGGAAAATTTTGTAAATGCTGGGCAATTATTACAAAATATAAGTGACATATTTCCACTGCCATCTTCTTATTTTTTGAAGAAGATTAATTATGAAAAGGCACAGTATCTTGAAGCGTTAAATGCTTTTGAAATGTATACAAATAAACTTATAGACACTTTTAATCCTGATATAATTATTAACCTCACGCCAACTGTAGTGGCACGTTTACTTGCAAAGAAAATCTCTCTTGCATTAGAAAAAAAAGGCAAAAAAGTTCCTATGTATGCTTTTTCATTGGATGAATTTGGTTTTAGCCATAATTCTAATATATGGGCAAGCTACACGCAAGCTGTGACATTAAATAGACTTTCAAGTCCTTTCAATTTAGCTGATTGCTTCACCTTGCTCGGCGGTTTAGAGCTTTTAGAAAAAGACATATCCTCATCCTATGCAGACATTTTATTGACAAAACAAGCACAAAATCCTGCAATAAGGGCATGCACAAAAGAAGAAAAAGAAAAAGCATATGCTTTACTGAATGAAAATTTAAACGGAATATCACGTGATTTAGCTAATTTAGCCTATAGCAAAACACAAGCTGCACAGCAAAATTCTATATCAAAAAACGATCTTTCGCTTTCAATAAGTAAGCCAAAGCATGCTTATATAGCATTTCAACTTGGTGCAAGTGCTGAAAAAAGGCAGTATAGCATTGAGCACTTTGCAAAATTAAGTAATTTACTTCATGCCAAAGGTTATACAATAGTTTTGCTTGGAGCAAGAAACGAAGAGGCTTTAGTTGAAAAATTTTATTTAGCAAAAGGCGTGGGCATTAATTTAGTTGGAAAGACAGATTTAGCTATTTTGGCTGCTGTGCTCAAAGAATGTGCGATGATAATCTCTAATGATACTGGCACAATGCATTTAGCGGCAAGTCTTGGTATTCCTATTTTAGCACTCTTTTTAGCAACTGCACAACCTTGGGATACAGGCCCAATAAGCACAGATGCTTGCCTCATAGAAGCCAATATGCCTTGTCATCCTTGTGCCTTTTCACACGTATGTAAGGAGGATTTTGCGTGTAAAAATGCAGTATCCGCAGAAGTTTTAGCTGACTTAGCTGACGCAAGATTAACACAGGGTAAATGGCCAAATTATTTTGCGGCTAAGGCAAGAATATGGTCCTCGCAAAGAGATAGTGAAGGTTTTTTAATTCTTAAACCTTTAGATATTATTGAAAAAAATTCACGCGAATCTCTTTATCTTATGCAAAGAGCTGTGTATAAAAATACGCTTGAATTGCTTGCTAATAAAAAAGAGAAAGTAGAGCTAGCAATTTCACAATATGTAAAAAGTTTGGATAAAGCAGAAAAAGAAAGCTTGCTTTCTACAATAAGTATTATTTGTGATCTTTATGTGCTTTTGCAACAGCAGACAAAGCTTATGGGTAATATGGAAAAAATGAAACTTGGTTTTTTATCAACAAATGAAAAAATAACTGCCTTGTTTAAATCAAATCCATCAACCCTTGCTCTTTCTTATCTTTGGGAATATTGTATGCAAGCAAATGATATTAATGCTGTGTCTTTTTCTCAGACAATAGACAAATTTGAAATGACATTAAATGCATGGAAAAAAGCTTTACTACTAGAGCAGTAAATGAAGTAAATTTTCCTTATTTTTTTATAAATATTGTATAATTTGTTTTCTTACTTTATGCACAAATTTACTATGAAATTTTTTCCCTTTTTTGCATGTTTGTATTCCTTTATTTAAAATAAAATTTTTTCTCTTTTTATAACTTGTTTTTAAATATCATATAATGTGTTGATATTATAAGAATAATTATCTTGCTCGATCTCCTTTTTTTCTTTTTGGCATGCTACTTGCATTTACAAAAACATGAAGAAAAATTTTGACATACTCATAATGAGTAAAGGAGAAAAACATGATTATTATCGATGGAAAACAAAGTGAATTGGCAATTACAAATTTTTCAAATCTTGAAGAACTTTTAGTTTCTATTTATGAAACAGAAGAAATGGATAAAAGAGTTGTGACAGATGTTTTTGTAAACAATGTGCAATTTAGCGAACTTTATCCTCATCAGGCAGAAGACATTGAATCTGACGATCTTGAAAGCGTTGAAATTCGCTCTATGCCTACAAATGAAATGGCTTTAGCTATTACTGTTGAATTGAATAAAGTTGTAAATATTATGAAACTTTCTTCACTACAAATTGCTGAAGCATTCCGCAATCTTGACAATGAAAAAGGTATTTCTTTACTGCTTGATACTATTAATGTAGTGCGTGATTTTATGTCTATGGTTGGCGTATTGCGTACTGAATTTGTTGATGATATTGACTTAGAATTTGTGAACAATGTTGAAAATCTTTCAGAATTATTGGTTGAAATTAATGAATCTCTAGAAAATAAAGATTGGTATTTAGTTTCAGATTTATTTGAGTTTGAATTTATCCCTGTTTGCGATAATTGGGTTGGTATACTATCAAATATTCACAATAGTATTTCTAAACAAATTAGCTAGTTATACATTTTCAAATGTTTATACATTAAAGGAAGTTTAGGTATGTCTACACTTACAATGCTTGATAGGGCAATGATACTTGCTCAGCATGAACTTGAAGCACTTAATGAAGGTGATATACAAAATGCTGAAAAATTCTTTATGGATAGAGCTGAAATCCTTGCTCGAGCTTATCAAGGGCACGATGAGGAAAACAATGAAGACTATGTTTTCAAACTTGTTGCTATTCAGGGCTATAATCAAATTATTTATGATGTGGGCACAGCGTTGAAAGATGAAATTTTCACTGATCTTCGCTCTATAGGCAAGAAAGCAAATGTTGCTAAGTCTTATCTTAGATCTTCTTCGCAGTGGTAGATTTATTGTCTAGGAAAAAAATGCATTAAATCTGTAGCTTATTCTTTATTACTCTAGGTAAAAATTACCTAGTAGTTAAAATTGTCTAGGCTATAACAAAGTGTAACAAACTATAACAAAGTAAAGCAAGAAAATACGGCAAATTCTTAGTATGCAGAATTTTATTATTGTGTTTTGAAAAAGTATTTGCTTTTGATGTCGAAAAATTGACAAATTCTTTTCTTGTCTTCCTTAGTCACAAATAAAAAATGCCACTTTAAAAGTGTATAAAGCTTTTAATCTTACATTTCAATCGAATGAAGTAGTTAACTACTTTAATAATTATATTTTTCTTCTCAAAAAGCTCTTGTTTGTGGGAACAAGAGCTTTTATTTTTAAAAAAATAAAGGGTATAGCTTTATAATAAAGTTATACCCTTTTGATTTATATAAACAAAGAATTAGCCTAATGCAGCGTCTTCATCAACAATCCATACTAAGTCGCCCTTTGGACGTACAAATTGTGCTGGATATTGTTGCACATCAAGTAGATTAAGTGCGTGTGATAGTGGCTTATATTTATCCTTTCCGCTCACCATAAAGAGGCAAGAGCGGGCATTGTTTATAACAGGGAGTGTGAGTGTGAGTCTATTAGTTCTGTGTTTTCTCACATATTGATCTATAACAAGTCTTTCTTTTTCTTGTAAGCCTTGCTCATCTGGAAATAAAGAGGCAATGTGGCCATCTTCGCCAAGTCCAAGTAAGATGCAGTCAAATTTTGGAAATTCGTTTTCACCAAGTCTGAAGTGTTCACGCAACAAAGCTTCGTAGGCTTCTGCTGCTTGAATAGGGTTGTCTTCACCCTTCATGCGGTAAAACCATGTAATAGGCACATGCGATAAAAGTTCTTTTCTTGCAACGCCGTAATTACTTTGTGGATCTGCTGGATCAACACAACGTTCATCTACCCAATATATAACAATTTTTTCCCAAGGTAAGCGGTTTGCCCAATCCTTACCCGAAAGAAGTTTGAATAAAGGAAGTGGGGTAGAGCCACCTGAAAGAGCAAGTGTAAAAACACCTCTTTCTTGTATAGCTTGCTCGCAATGTTCAGCAATGTAGTGAGCTGCTCGCTCTGCCATAGCAGCTGGGTTTTTATGCACATGAACGCTTAGATGTATGGATCTGCTGTGTGACATGTTTTTTCCTTATTAATTGAAAGTCTTATATTAATGTAAAAAGATAAAAATTTATAACTTCATAAATGAGTGTATTGAAAAAATATAAATTTGTCAAAATATTTAGTATGGTATCTAAAATATTTATACGGAAAAATAAAATAAATTAAATAAGAACTAAATAAACTCTTTGTTTTATATTTTTATTTGTTGTTTTATCTGTAAAAAGCACTACTCAGGCATAGCAAGTATTCTTTCAATTTCTTCTCTTGCTTTTTGTACAAAGGCTGGCATTTTCTCTTTTACTTTTGGGCTCATTTCCATACTCCACTCTGTGAAACATTCTGGTTGCATGCCAAGAATAAAAACTTTTGGACGAAATTTAAAAAGTTTTTCAGCCATATCAATAGAATCTATCAAATCAGTGTCATGTATAGACATTCTTTGTGCTGTGTTTTTGATGAGTTGATCTTCTGTTAGTCTAAAAATTTCACCAACTTCACTCTTTGCGTGTAAAATATCAAGCACAAGAATATGTGTATAGCCTTCAAAGAGATAGAAAGCGTCTTGTGTGAAAGTTCCAGCATCCATTAAAGTGACATTTTCTGGAAATTTTTCCTTCATAAGCTCTGTGACAGCGTGCACACCTAATCCATCGTCCATAAGTAAGATATTTCCAACGCCAAGTACTAGTAATTTCATATTAATTCCTTTTAAAATCTGATTAAAACTTTCTATAAAACAAAGGTTAATTTCTTGGTTTTATAGGGATATAGATTTCTGGTGTGATTGTGATATTTTCTTGTGTATCACGATTCTCTTGCTTTTGTAAAGGTGCGATAATCTGTGTGTTTTTTGAATTTGTTATAGGATTATGATAGAAGTATACATTTTTATTTTTTGAAGTAGAGCTTATCTTACTGTTTTTACCAAAATTTTGATCTTCTGTAATAACATAAGAGTTGAGCATGTTTTTCTTATTTGTGATAATGCTACCATTACTTCTTGTATTAGCATTTGCCAAAAAAATGCTAAGAAGGCAGATTGTGAAGCTAAGAAAAGAAATAGTAATGATGTACTTTATTGATATATTGTGCTTTTTCATAATTGTAACTCCATAAAAAAAAACTTGTAATTTAGTGCAACTTCTTATACTCTCAGCTCTGAAGTTATCTTATTTATAAGAAACTAAGGAGAGCGTATGAGCAATAATCGTAGTAAAGCATATACTCAAGCTGGGGTCAACATTGAAGCTGGCAATGATTTTGTGCAAAAAATCAAAAAAGATGTAGCATCTACCCATAATTCAAGTGTTTTAACTGAAATAGGTGGTTTTGGCGGTTTGTATCGTCCTGATTTAAAATCCTATGAAGAACCAATTCTTATTGGTGCAACTGATGGAGTTGGTACAAAATTAAAGCTTGCTATAGATTTTGACAAGCACGACACTGTTGGCATTGATTTAGTTGCTATGAGTGTGAATGATATCTTGGTGCAAGGTGCTAAGCCATTGTTTTTCTTAGATTATTATGCTACTTCAAAATTGCATATTGACAATGCTGCAACAGTTGTTTCAGGTATTGCTGAAGGCTGTAGACAAGCTGCTTGTGCTTTGCTTGGTGGTGAAACAGCTGAAATGCCAGGAATGTATCAAGAAAATGATTATGATCTTGCTGGCTTTTGTGTTGGTATTGTTGATAGCGATAAATTGGTAGATGGTTCTGGCATAAAAGTAAATGATGTTGTGCTTGGCTTGCCTTCAACTGGAGTTCATTCAAATGGTTTTAGCCTCGTGCGTAAAGTACTTGAAAAAACTGGATTAAAGAAAGATGACATCTTCCCAAATACAGACAAGACTGTAGCTGAAGTGCTTTTAGCGCCAACAAAGATCTATGTTGAAGCTTTACGTTCAATCTTGCGCGATATCAAGGTTGAGGGCATGGTTCACATTACTGGCGGCGGTTTTTACGATAATATTCCACGTGTGCTTCCACAAGGTGTGAAAACAAAGATTAATTTTGGTTCATGGGATATGTTGCCTGTTTTTGACTGGGTAAAGTCAGAAATGGAAATGACATGGGAAGAAATGTTACAAATTTTCAATTGCGGTATTGGTTATGTGCTTGTAGTTGATAGACAATATGTTGACGAAATTTCAGACAGACTTGCTGCTCTTGACATGAAAGTTTTTGAAATTGGCTCTATTGTTAAAAGAGAAAATGATGAAGAACAAGTAGAAATCTTGTTTTAATTATAATAAAAACTATAAAAAGTCTTTAAAATGCCTTTATGGGGCTTTTAAAGACTTTTTTTTGTGAATAAATAATAGTATTCAGATAGTATTTACTTTAAACTTATTTATAGCTAATTTGACTTTATGCATTATTGCTTATATTTATAAATAAGAATTTAAATAGATTTTAATATATATAAATGTTTACTCATTTGCCATATTTTTTATGAATTGGATTGGAGCTATGGAAAAAAAAGGTATAATCATAGTAGCTTATGGTTTAGGTTCTTTAAGTGCTGGTCAGGTTTTCGCTGCTTTTTGCAAGGAAGCTGAGCTTTGCTTTAAGCCTTTGCCTGTGCGATATGCCTTCACTTCTGAACATGGCAGAAAGGCTTTGGCAAAGAGAAAGATAAAGTCTGACTCTGTTCTAAAAGCTATTGAAAAAATGGTTTTTGAAAAATTTACACATATTTATATACAATCTTTACACTTAATACCTGGTGTCGAATATAAAAATCTTTTACAAGAAGCAGGAAAATGTGCTCAAGAACATGGAATTAGAATAGACGTGGCCTCGCCTTTATTTAATGAAGATTATTTTTTTGTGAATGCTGTTTCTACTTTAGTTGAAAAATCTTCATGTATACAGGCAGATAACGAAGCTATTCTTTATATGGGACATGGAACAAATAAAGAAGATGAACCAGAGGCTGATGCAATATATATATCCTTAGCTAAAGCCCTTGAAAAAAAACATAGCTCTGTTTTTTTGGCTTGTATGAACGGTTCGCTCGAACTTGAAGATGTTATTAAAAAACTAAAAGCAAGAAATATCAATAAAATCTATCTCTTACCTTTTCTTACCTTGATTGGAAGGCATGCAACCGAAGATATGGGCGGTGATAATGACGATTCATGGAAATCGCAGCTTGAAAGTGAAGGTTTTGAATGCGAAGTTATTCTACATTCTTTGTTGCAATACGATGATTTTACAGAATATTGGCTTAAATCACTGAGAGATTTAATAGAAAATAATTAAACAAATTTTGAGGGGAAAAAACCACACTTTGAAAAGTGAGGTCTTTTCCCCTCAAACTCCCCTTTTTCCTTACAAACTTTTTAATATGTATTCATATTTATACTAAGCATAAAATGTTTACAAACAAAAAACTTCATTACTTAGTTTCTCTTACTTATTCTCGTAACACTTTAGTTTTAAAGGACTAGATTCCTACGTCAAGCCTTTGGCTTTTCTCTGAATGACAAAAAAATAGGCACATAATTTACTGAATTAACAATAAATTACGCGCCTACCATTATCACACAGTGAAAGGGCGAAACTCTGATGTAGGAGTTTAGTCCTTTAAAAACTAAACATTCTTTAATGCTTCAACTGCTTTTTTAAAGCCTTCAGCTGAATTTTCAATAGTTTGCGTTGGCACTGCAAAAGAAAGTCTTACATAGCCCGCTTTACCAAAACCACGTCCTGGCACTGCAAGTATGAGTTGCTTTTTAAGCTCGTCAACAAATATTCTTTCGTCTGTTACTGGCGATTTAATGAAGAAGTAAAAAGCACCTTGTGGGGCGTTAAATTCAATGCCAGCATCTTTTAATATCTTTGTGAGTTTGTCGCGACGATCACGGTAAATTGCTTTGCCAGCGTCTAAATTCTTTTGTAAGTCAGCATCATTGAGTGCTGCATGCATAAGATATTGCCCAACTATTGGCGCGTTAACATAACCTAAAAATCTGTTTGCTTGCACAAGTCCAGACATAAGTTTTTCTCTTTCTTCAAGCAGAGGAGAGAGGGCAATATAACCAATTCTTTCGCCAGCAAGTGAAAGATTTTTAGAGAATGAACCTAAAACAACGCAATTTGCTGAGAGATTTAATAAAGAAGGCACTTCTTCATCGTAGGCTAAAAAGCGGTATGGTTCGTCTGAAACAAGGTAGATCATTCTGCCAAATTTCTTTGAAGCTCTTTCAACAAGTGCAACTAATTCAGCAATAACTTCAGCTGAGTAGACAACACCTGTCGGGTTATTTGGGCTATTGATGATAATAGCACGAGTTTTTTCATTCATTGCTTCTTCTAAAGCTTTGATGTCAGGTAAAAAAGAGCCATCTAAAGCTGGAATTGGCTTGAATACACCATTATGCGAATCTACATATTTATTATATTCCACAAAGAATGGGCTTATACCTAAAACTTCGTCTTGTGGATTTAATATTGTTCTGAATAAAACATGCATTGCACCTGCTGCTCCGCATGTAAGAACAAGATCATTTTCTGTGAGGGCAATGTTTTGTTCTTTTGAAAGATAGTTTGCAAGTGTTTTTCGTGCAAAATCAAAACCAGCATTAGGCATATAACCAAGTGAAGCTGGTTTTTGACAATTTTCTGAAAGCTCTTTTAATGCTTTTGCAACGCTAGGCGGTGGTGCTAAATCAGGGTTACCAAGTGAAAAGTCACAAACTTTGTCAGCACCAAATTCTGCACGTAATTTAGCACCTGCTTCAAACATTTTTCTTATCATTGAACCTTGTTCAAGATTCAATTCCATTGCATCTGATAAAATAGACATAGAAAATCCTTGTATATGAAATTATTGAATGTTAATTTAATTAACTTTGCCTAGTATATACTTATAAAGCTTTGTTTGTAAAGTTTTCTGTTGGCAGAATTTTAATAGTAAGAATAGATTTTTCTGTAACGTGTGATAAAGAAACAATTCATCAAAAAGGCAAGCAGTTCTGAAAAAGGAATAGCAAACCATACTCCTAAAATTCCAAAGAATTTTGGTAATATAACAATAGAAGCTGAAAGAATAATGAAGGTACGCACAAAGGAAGTTATGGCTGAAATTTTACCATTTGAAAGCGAGGTAAAAAGGGCAGAAGAGAATATGTTGATGCCAATAAGCACATAAGAAAATGCGAGTATATTCATACCTTGTATGCCAAGTTGAACAACATATTGATTTTCTTTTGCAAAAATGTTTACAAGTTCCTCACTAAAGAAACTTGCTAAAATAGCTGTAGAAAAGGACATAGCAAAAATAAAGAGAAGACTTGTTTTAAAAAGACTTTGAACTTTATCAATTTTTTTTGCACCATAATTGAAACCAAAGAGCGGTGAAACACCATTTGAATAACCCATAAAAAGAGAGGAAAGCACAAATTGCATATAAAGTATTACAGTTATGGCTGCAACGCCGTCAGAACCAGCAAATTTTAACATTGTTATATTATATAAGTAGGTTGTGAGTGCAAAAGAAAGTGACGAAACCATTTCAGAAGAGCCGTTAACTATAGAACGGTAAAGCACAACAAAATTAAACTTTGGCCTTACAAAATAGAGAGTGTTTGAAAATCTGAAAGAAAAGTAAAATAAGCCAATTACTGCTGGAATAGAAAAAGAAATTCCTGTTGCGTAGGCAGCACCTTTTATGCCTAATTGCCATTCAACTATGAATAAATAATCCAAGAAAATATTTGTGAAACCTGCTAAAATTGTAAGGAAAAGACCAATTTTGGGTTTTGCTGCAACAATGAAAAACTGCTGGAAAAGCACTTGCAGTAGAGCCATTGGCATAAAATAGGTGAGTGTGAGGGCATAGTCGTAACAATATTGATAGAGTTTGCCGCTTCCGCCTAAGAAATGAATAACTGATGGAAAGATAATCAAAAGAAGAGCACACAAAAGAAGAACTAAGCTCAATGCTATTAAAATAATAAGACTAAAAGATTTGCGTGCAATTATGTTTTTTTGTTCGCCAAGAAGTTTTGAAATGATAGCAGAACTTCCTGCGGAAAACATGATAGCAATAGAAAAAACTAAATTAAGTAAAGGATATACAATGTTAATTGCAGAAAGAGCATCAGTGTTTACAAAACGAGATACAAAGATGCCATCAATAGTCATGTAGAGTGCCATGACAAGCATTGTCATAATACTTGGAAAAGTAAATTTTAGAACATTGCTAAAAGATGTATTGAGTGCAAGATCTGAGCTTTGAGCGAATTCTTCTTCACGCATATATATCCTTAATACATTTAGAGAGGAACTTTTACAACTAATTTAGTAATTTGAGCTGGTTTGTCTACCTTTATACCAACAGCATGAGCTTCTTGAGGAAAGAGAACACAGAAATTTGCTTGGCCTAAATGAAGGCGAGCATGTTCTGTAGCCACTTCTTTATAAAAGTGTAAATCAAAGCCATTTGTAGGTAAATCTTCACGAAAAGCCTTTATATCTGCAGGATTATCCATGAGAGTTAAGTCTGTAATTGGTCTAACTTTAATATATTCTTCGCCTTCAAGCACGATATGAATATCCGTCATGATATCATGGCTTTCGTAAGGCACTTTTTCTTCTGCTTTTGTGGTAGAGCAAGCAACAAAAGCCTTTGCATTATTGGATAATGGGTATTCACCAGGTTCAGGTATGTTTTTAATAAATGGCAGAACCTCTTCAAGAGCAATTTTAATTTTTTCAGGTAAGTTTGCTTGTTGGTAGGTAAAAATTGAAGAAAGTATCATAATAGCCCCTTTATTGTCTCCAAAGGACAAGAGAATTATTCTTAGGCAAATAATTTCTTTGGAAACTTTTAATGAAGATGTTTTAGCTCTTTGTATTCATAAAAGATGAATTCAAGACAGAATTTCGTTATTTTAAAGCGGAAAAGTTTTATAAGCCTAAGCTCATATAACTTTTCCTAAATAAAAAACAAAAAATGAAATAAATAAAAAACTTCTTTAGTCAGAATTTTTCATTTAAACGCACTCTATTCGGTTTTTTGAGTCGCCAAAGACAAAACAAGAAGTAAATTATTTTACAATTTGTATTCTTTGAGTAAAGCTTCTAATGCATATGCAAAAAGGTTTAATTCTTCTTCACTAATGTTTAGAGCTGGTACTAAGCGTAAAATTCTGTCTTGGGTGAGATTTAAAATAAAACCTTTTTCAAGAAGTTTATTCCAAATTTCTTTACAAGAAGCAGGCGGAAGAGAAAGCTCGATGCCCACAATTAAGCCTAAACCGCGCACTTCTCTGATTGTGCCTGGAACTTTTTCAGCAATGATGCAAAATCTTTCTCTTAATGCATCACCTAGAAGAAAAGCTCTTTCTAATAAATTATCTCTGTCTATAATATCAATAACTTTTGCAGCTACTGCTGTGCATATTGCATTACCGCCAAAGGTAGTAGCGTGCGAACCGTAGTCAAAACCTTTTGAAGCTTCTTCTGTACAAAGCATTGCACCTAGAGGCATGCCATTTGCAAGCGCTTTTGCCGAGGAAATAACATCAGGTTTTAAATCATAATGTTGGTGACACCAGAATTTACCTGTTCTGCCTACGCCTGTTTGGACTTCGTCAACCATGAATAAGATATTATTTTTCTTGCATAATTCTTGAATTGCAAGAGCGTATTCTTTTTTCATGACATTAACGCCGCCTTCGCCTTGAATTATTTCTACCAAGACAGCAGCAGTGTTTTTTGTGATAGCTTTTTCTAAGGCTTCAATATTACCAAATTCCACTTGCGTGAAACCAGATGTTTTAGGTTCAAAGCCTTCTAAGTATTTTTCTTGTCCAGTAGCAGCAAGGCTAGCTAAAGTTCTGCCGTGGAAAGCATTTTTTAATGTAATAATTTCAGATGCTTCAACATTTCTTACCTTATGACTGTATCTTCTTGCTAATTTGATTGCAGCTTCGTTTGCTTCTGCACCTGAGTTGCAGAAGAAAACTTTGTTTAAATGGTTTGAATGTTTGATTAATCTTTCTGCAAGTTCTAATTGTTCTTCTTGATAAAAGAGATTAGAAACATGCACTAACTTCTTTGCTTGCTCATACACCACTTCTGCAAGCTCGTCATTTGCTTGGCCTAAATTTGTGCAGGCAATGCCAGTGAGTAGATCAATGTATTCTTTGCCTTCAAAGTCGTATAATTTTGAACCTTTACCAGATTTAATAGCTATAGGATATCTGGCATAGGTTTTACAAAGAAGGTTTTCTTCTTTTCCTTTTAATGTATTGAAAGTATACATTTTTTATTCCTTTTTCTTAAAGTATTGTGTAAACTATACATAGAATGATTTAAGCGAAGAATATGTGATTAATAACAAATTAGAGAGATAATCTGCCTTTGAAAGCTTTTGCTAATTCTTCTATTTCTACATTGATAAGTTCAGCTGAATCGTTTGTAATATTTACTGTTGATGAGTTTTCAACAGTACCTATGCATGCAAATACTTGCCCTGCAAAGATTTTTTCAAAAGCTTCTTTGTTTTCTGCTTTAACTGTGACAAGTAGTCGTGAAGCTGATTCAGAATAGAGTTTTTCAGTAAGTGTGAGATCGCTTGTTGCTGGAATAAGCTTTGCATCAACTTTTGCACCCAATCTTCCGCCCATTGCCATTTCAGCAAGAGCAACTGCAAAACCACCGTCAGAAAGGTCGTGCGAAGCAGTGATGAGCTTTGCTTGAATTGCGTTATAGATAGCAATATAGCGAGTTTTTGCACTTTGAGAATCAACGTGAGGAACTTTTGAATAAGTGAGTTTTAGTTCATCTGCTAATTCAGAACCAGCTAATTCTTTCTTTGTTTCACCTAAGATATAAATTAAATCACCAGCTTGTTTGAAATCTGAAGTGACAGCAAGTTTTACATCGTCCATGCTACCAATTACAGAAAAGAGCAATGTAGGCGGGATAGAAATTTTTTGTCCGCCGCCAGTGTAGTCGTTTTTCATACTATCTTTACCAGAAATACAAGGCACTTGGTAATCAGTACAATATTTATCAAGTGCTTTACCTGATTGCACTAATTGAGCTAATTTGTATTCACCGTCTGGTGTGCGTTCGCTTTGGACTGGATCACACCAGCAGTAGTTGTCGCAGCCAGCAAGTGAATATGGGCTTGCACCAACAGCTATAGCATTTCTTACTGCTTCGTCAATTGCGTTTGCAGTCATTTGGTAGGCATCGTAGTCAGCAAATTTAGGGCAAATGCCATTTGAGAGTACAATACCTTTTTCAGTGCCAAGCACAGGGCGAACAACTGCCGCATCAGCAGGTGCATCTTGCTTTACACCAACTAAAGGTTTTACAACAGAACCGCCTTGTACTTCGTGATCGTATTGGCGAATCATGTATTCTTTAGAACAGATGTTGAGACGTGAGAGCATAGTACAAAGTGTTTGATTTTGTTCGTCTTTTGGAAGATCAAAACTTTGTTCTGCTTGTTTTGCTATTTCAGGCTTTTTCCACACAGCTTTTAATTCCATTTGTGGAAGGCCTTTGTGCATAAATTCCATGCTTAATTTTGCTACGTCTTTGTCTTTGTATTTGATATGGAAGTAGCCAGAATCAGTGAAAGTTCCTAAAGCATTTGCTTCAACACCGTAGTGCTTTGCTAAAGCTAAAAATTCTTCTAATTTTTCTTGAGGAACAGCTAAGGTCATTCTTTCTTGTGCTTCTGAAAGAAGAATTTCCCAAGGGCGAAGGCCATCGTATTTTAAAGGCGCTTTTGATAAATCCATCAAGCAGCCACCAGTGTCTTCAGCCATTTCACCAACAGAGGAAGAAAGGCCACCAGCACCGTTATCGGTGATGGCATTATAAAGACCTAAGTTACGGGCTTTTATGATGAAATCATACATAATTCTTTGTGTGATTGGATCGCCTATTTGTACGGCTGTAGCAGGGGAGTCTTGATGTAGTTCTTCTGATGAGAAGGTAGCACCGTGAATACCGTCCTTACCAATTTTACCACCACACATAATAATAGCGTCGCCAACTTTTGCTTCTTTTTGCCAACCTGGTTTGCCATGCAATTCTTTAGGCATAAGGCCAACAGTTCCGCAGTAAACAAGTGGTTTTCCTAAATATCTTTCATGGAAAACAACAGCACCATTCACAGTTGGAACACCAGATTTATTGCCGCCATGCTCAACACCCTCACGTACACCTTCAAGCACACGTCTTGGGTGGAGTAAACGCGGTGGAAGTTCTTCATTGTATTCTGGTGATGCAAAGCAGAATACATCTGTATTACAGATAAGTTCTGCACCCATACCTGTGCCCATTGGATCGCGGTTTACGCCTACAATACCAGTAAGTGCTCCGCCGTATGGATCAAGAGCAGAAGGGGAGTTATGGGTTTCAACCTTGATGCAAACATCAAAATTGTCATTGAAAGCGATAACACCGGCATTGTCCTTGAAAACTGATTTACAGTAATCATCTTTGCCAAGAGATTCGCGAATTTTCTTTGTTGTGTTTTGAATATAAGTTTTGTAAACAGATGAAATTGTTTCATTTGTATTAGTTTCTTCATCTGTATAGTCAATTTTTGCAGCAAAAATTTTGTGTTTGCAATGTTCTGACCATGTTTGTGCAAGTACTTCTATTTCGGCATCAGTTGGATTTGTTGGAAGATTGTCTGCCTTTCTTTGAGCAATGATTTCTTCTTGCATGTAGTAGTTTTTGATTGTTTGCATTTCAAAAAGTGAAAGAGCAAGCGTGTTTTCTCTGCTAAATGCCATGAGTTCATTGTCAGTCATGTTTGTGATATCAATGGTTTCAACAGCATCAGACGAAGTACCAGACACTTTTGCTAATTGTGCTTCAAAACCAGCTTCTTCTTGCCATTCTTTTTTTGATTTTATTCTAAAGCGTTGAATTAAGGTGTTTGCAAGTAGATTTTCAGCAATATTTTGTGCGTCTTTTTCTGAAAGTTTGCCTTTAATATGGTATTGAGTTGAAGTATAGGCTGCAACATCTTCTTTTTTCTTGCCTAAAACAAGAGCAAGAGTTTTTTGTGCTGTGTGGCCTTCATTGTCTGTTACGCCTGGTCTAAAACCTACTTCAATAATAAAATCAGCAACATCAGCAAAGGCAGATTCTGAAGCTTGTCTTGGTGCAATTACAAGACTGTGTAAAACAGGATCGTGTAAAACAGATTGTGTGCTCAATGTGTTAACTTCATCAAAATCGATTCCACTAAGAGTGAAAACCTTTACTACGCGAACTGCTTCAACATCTAAGTCTAAGGCATGTTTGATAGATTCAGCAACTCTTCTTCCTACGGCATCGTCTAAATGTTTGTGAGGAGCGATTTCAAAACGGAATAGTTCTTGATTTTTTGTCATTTTTAATCCTTATGAGCCTTTTTTATGGCCTATGTATTTCAAGATTGTATTATTATGTAAATCTTTGTAATAAAAGATTTTTTTACTTATTTATCTCTTTTGTCTAAATAATCTGCAAATTGTAAAAATATCTTTTTTGCTGGCTTATCAGGCAGAATTTCTAAATATTTTCTTGCGTTATAAAGATGTTCCTTTGCTTTTTGTCTTGCAAGTTCATCAAAATTCTGTGTTCTGATTTCTTCGCAAATACTATTAACCTCTTTTTGAGTAAAGGCTTCTTCATTCTTTGTTTTTATGAATTGTTCTCTAAAGAGATTTGCTTTTTCTTTGTTTGTGTCAAGCAAAAAGTTGTAATATGCCAAAATAGGCAAGGTTGCCTTGCCTTCTTTTATGTCGCCGCCCTGTGGTTTGCCTGTTTGTTCTTGTGGGGCAAAGTCAAGAGCATCATCAATAAGTTGGAAGGCTAAGCCTATTTCGTGTCCGTATAGAGAAATAGCCTCAACTTGAGCATCGCTTACATCTGCTTTTAAAATATTTTTTGCGTATAAAGCGCCCATCTTGCAAGAGGAGCGAATAAGATAGGCAGTTTTGCCTGAAATTATTTCGTAGTATTTTTTTTCGCCTAAATCTAAATTACCAGCAATTTCAATCTCTTCAAAGGCAGCACTTGCTGTTTCAAGAAGGGCAGAAGAAAAAGTATTCATTAATTGGGCGTCATTGTAGGAGGCAATAGTTGCATTTGCATGAGCTAAAAGAGCGTCACCACAAAGAATTGTTTGTGCTTTGCCAAAAAGAGTGTGTGCTGTTGGCCTGTTACGCCTTTTGTCTGCATTGTCAATCACGTCGTCGTGCAGTAAGGAGGCAAGGTGTAAAAGCTCAAGGCAAGAGCATAAAGGGTAGATATCTTTACTTGTTTTTTCAAAGGCTTGTGCAGAAAGAAGTGTAAGCAGAGGCCTTATTCTTTTACCACCAGCTTTTGAAGTGTGTAATGCAACTTTTTGTATATTTTCTGGCAAGATATATAAAAGTTCTTCAATACTTTTCTCAAGTGCTGGAAGTTCTTTTGTAAAAATTTTTGTGAGTAAAATCATTCTTTGCCCTTTGTTTTTCTTGTAGAGATTTTCGCTCAAATTCAGTTAAATTGCAAGTTTTTTTAATCTAAGAAAGCACTTTTATTTTTCTTGATAGAATAGATAATTTATTGTACACAAAGACAAGATTTAAAAACAAAAAGCTTTTGCATATATGCTTTTTGTAAAATAGTAAGGAGATAATATGGAAATATCTTT
>CAYJHN010000004.1:0-1875 GCA_964369985.1 uncultured Desulfovibrionaceae bacterium
TAAAGAATAAGATTCTAGCTACGCCGACAAAAGGCAACGACAATGTATTTAAATAGTGAATAAGACTGTCCCAGTCTTTTACCCTTTAAGATTTAATTCACGTCTAAGACATTAATTTTCGCTTAGAAAATTTTTAGATACACTATAATTTAAATATCGCAGTGATAGCTTGGAGTGAGGGGAATTGGCACTTGCCTTTTGTCGGCGTAGCTAGGAAAATAATACGAAGAGGAAGCATGCTGATTTTATTTTCTGAAGCAAAGCAAAGAAAATGAAATAGTTGCATGCAAGAGATTTCAA
Source organism: uncultured Desulfovibrionaceae bacterium (assembly GCA_964369985.1). Taxonomy (GTDB): domain Bacteria; phylum Desulfobacterota; class Desulfovibrionia; order Desulfovibrionales; family Desulfovibrionaceae; genus CAYJAZ01. The sequence continues at coordinate 301 of CAYJHN010000004.1, forward strand.
GCCGACTTAGTGCCAATTCCAGCAGGTATGCGGGTGTTTCCAAAGAGGGCACGCTAGGCAGCATGCCTATAGCGTCCTCTTTGGTCCCGTGCGGAAGGCACAAGTACGAAGCCAAGAATAAAATCAACGAAGGCGAAAATAAAAATCGAAGACACAAAAAAAGGGATATTCATTTTTTATAAAGTGAATATCCCTTTAAAAATTAGCGTCTAACTCCTATGCACTCATAGGCAATTCTTTCTTTTGTGGTGATGTTGCCATAGAGTATATTTCATGCGGATCAAGGATAAGTATAACAGATCCATCACCCATGATAGTAGCACCTGAAATACCTCTAAGCTCATGCATCATACCTAATGGTTTAATAACAATTTCTTGTCTTTCTATAAGCTTATCAACAATTACGCCTAATCTTCTGCCATTTGCATGAATAATAACTATAGAAAGCATGTCTGGAAGTTCATCATAGCTTGGTTTGAGGTTGAAGAGTTCAGCCATTGAGATAAGGCCTAAAACTTCACCACGCAAGGTCACGCATTTTCTTCCTTTAATATCAGAAAGTGTACTTGTTTCGATCTTTGTTGTTTCAGAAACAGCATCAAGCGGTATCGCATAATTGTAGCCTGAAACATTTACCATAAGCGCATCAATAATTGCAAGTGTGAGCGGTAGCGAGAGTGTAAAACAAGTACCTTTTCCAAGTTCTGTGCTTGTAGTAACACTGCCTTTGAGGTTTTTGATATTTGTTTTTACTACGTCCATACCAACGCCACGTCCTGAAATATCTGTGATTTCAGCAGCGGAAGAGAAACCTGGTGCGAAGATAAGGTCAACTGCATCTCTATCATCAAGAGCTTTTGCATCTTCAGGTGAAATGATACCTTTTTTGATTGCAACTTCACGCATAACTTCAGGATCAATACCTTTTCCGTCATCTTCAATTTCAATCATAACAGAGTTTCCTTTATGGAAAGCTCTAAGAGTTACTTTGCCTTTTGCAGACTTACCAGCAGCAAGCCTTGCCTCAGCAGATTCGATACCATGATCAACAGAGTTTCTGATTAAGTGAACTAATGGATCACCAATAACTTCCACAACGTTTTTATCAAGTTCTGTTTCTTCACCTTCAAGGATAATATCCACTTCTTTTCCACTTTTGCGAGAAAGATCACGTACAAGACGTGGGAAACGTGAGAATACACTTGAAACAGGCACCATTCTAACTTTCATAATTGTGTCTTGTAATTCGTCAGAAATACGTGCAAGCCCGTAGGTTGTTTCGGAAAGATCTTGTGCGATATTGCCAATATTCACTTCTTCTGGCTTATTCTCAAGATGTCTAGCAATCAATGCATATCTATTTCTATTGATGATAAGCTCACCAATTAAGTTCATAAGATGGTCTAATTTTTCATGGTCAACACGAATAGTAGACGCTGTTTTTGTTTCAGCACTTTGTGCTGGTGCAGCTGCTTTTGGTGCTGGCTTTGAAGCAGATTTTTGTGCAGGTGCTGCTGCAGGTTTTTTCTCAGGTGTTACAGGAGTTGCCACAAAAACATCGCTTTTTACTGCTTC
>CAYJHN010000004.1:1975-14648 GCA_964369985.1 uncultured Desulfovibrionaceae bacterium
CTGGCTTTGCTTCTACTTCTGACTTTGCTTCAACTTCTGATTTTGCTTCGGGCACAGGTTCAGCCTTGCTTTCAGCTACAACTTCTACTACAGGCTGGCTTGCCGCTTCAACTTGAACAGCTTGATCATTTCCAGCATTATCAATATTCACGCAAACATTCGGATTTTCAACACTTTCAGCAATTTCAAATATAATTGCTATCTCTTGCTTTAATATATCAAGCATAAGTGAAAAATCCATATCAGATTTACGAGCTTGATCCACTAAACCAGCTGTAATTTTAGCATATTCTGCAACATCTTTTGCAGATGCTTGCATAGAAATATCTTCTACAATCTTAATTGCTTCATACACAGCATTTACTTTATCTGGCTGTTCTGAATTTTTTTCTAAAGCTGTAAGATGTTCATCTAACAAAGCTTTTTGTACATCAACGCAAGATTTGTATGTTGATGACGAAGCTTGAGCAGAAGTAGCACAAGTCACTGTTTTTTCCTTATAAATACTTGCAGGAAGTTCAAAACCTTCGCCTGCAATACCTTTTTGTAGTTGCACAACAAGTTCTTGTATATTGAAAGGCACAACACTTGCTTTTACTGGATCGATTCTCTTGATAAGTGAACCCATTACATCAGTCACAAGCAAAAGAATATCAATAAGAGGTGCGGTTACGGCTTGATCGCCATGCCTTACCTTATTGAGCAAGGTTTCTGCTTCGTGTGTGAGGCTGTTTAATTCTTTATAATCTACAATACCACTATTTCCTTTAACATTGTGGAAATAACGGAAAGTATCATTTACAGAATCTTGATTGCCTTCTGGATCTCTTTCAAGAAGAAGAAGGTTTGCGTTAATATTTTCGATATTTTCGTAAGATTCTTCAATAAATTCTTTGAGATGTCCACCACCAAAAGAAACCAAGGCTGCTTCTGGCAGATCTTCTAATGTTTCAACCCACTCTTTAGGAGAGAGCACGTCAACAACAACTTCTGTGCTTTCAGTTGATGAGATAACTTGGCTTGTTTCAGAATTTTCAGGCACTACTGCCACAGGTTCTGGAGCTATTGAAGCTTGGTTTTCATCTGTCATTGTTTCGCCTTTCTCTATTGTAGAATTTGATTCTTCTGAAACAGGCTCAACTGCAATTTCTGCACTTGCTTGACTTGAAGACGCAGACATTTCTTCGCCATCGTCATCATCATCAGTAGCAGAATTAATAACAGGAGTTTCACCACGCAAAATAGCGTCAAGAGCTTCAGCAAGATAGGTATAATCGCCATCGCCTTCGTTATTTACAGCAGCTAAGGTATTAATCATTGTTTCTAAGGCATCAGTAACAGCTAAAATAACGTCCATTATTTCAGAAGTTATAGCAATAGTGCCCTTGCGTAATTCATCAAGGACGTTTTCACCCCTATGGGCTAAATTATTGATTTTATTTAGGCCTAAGAAACCAGATGCACCTTTTAATGAATGCATAGGACGAAAGATATCATTAAGAAGATTCAAGTTATCAGGCTCTCTTTCAAGCTCTAATAAGTTTGGTTCTATCGTCTCCAAATGTTCTTTTGCCTCAATGATAAAATCAGCAAATAATTCGGGATCTTCAAATTCGATACTCATAATGTTTCATCCATTTGTTTCAGAATATAATAATTAATGTGTAAACTAATAATTATATCGTCTGCTTTTTAAATTTCTTTAGAGGAAGTAAATTTTTCCTTAATTAAGGACTTTTACTCAATAAAATGACAGCTAAAGATAGTAATGCAAAAATTATACCATGCAATAAGAAATATTAAACAAAAAATGAATTTAATTAACTATAGTAAATATAAGAAAAAATTACAAGTGCTTTAAAGAGAAAAAAACACCCTAATATTTTACATATTAAGGTGTTTTTAAATGATAATTTTTAGAAAAAATGCTTTTATAAAAGATATTTTACTTACTTTCTATTCTTTGTATAAATAAGTCACCAAATTCTTTTGTACCAATACTTGTTGCCCCTTGCATTTGATTTGCCAAATCAGGAGTAAGTGTTTTTTTCTCTACCAATTCTTCAAAAACTTCTGTTACTAAATCAGAAGCTTTCTTCCAGCCTAAATGTTCAAGCATCATACAAGCTGAAAATAATAAAGAACATGGATTAGCTGTGTTTTTGCCAGCATTGTCAGGTGCTGTGCCATGTGTTGCTTCAAATAAAGCTAATTTATCCGACATATTAACACCTGGTGCCAAACCTAAACCGCCAACTTGTGCTGCTAAAGCATCTGAAATATAATCGCCATTTAAGTTAGGACATGCAAGCACTGAAAATTGTTCAGGATTAATTAATGCTTTTTGAAACATTGCGTCTGCAATCACGTCTTGAATTAAGATTTTCTTTTTTTCTTCGCCATGTGTATAAGTGATATCGCCAAATTCTTCTTTTGCAACTTCATAACCCCAAGCTCTAAAGCCACCTTCTGTGAACTTCATAATATTACCTTTATGCACAAGAGTAACAGAAGGCAAATTATGTTTATCAGCGTATTTGATAGCAGCTCTTACTAATCTTTTTGATTTTTCTTCTGACATTGGTTTTATGCCAAGAGCGCAGTTTTTATCTAAACTTGTATCGAATTTTGAATTTAAAAAGTCAATTAATTCTTGCGCTTGCTCACTTTTTGCTGCATATTCAATACCCATATACACATCTTCAGTATTTTCCCTAAAAATCACCATATTCACTTTTTCAGGTGTGCGACATGGGCTTACAATACCTTTAAAATAACGAACAGGGCGTATGCATGCATATAAGTCAAAAACTTGTCTTAATGTCACGTTTAATGAGCGAAAGCCCTTACCAACAGGAGTGCCTAAAGGGCCTTTTATTGCAACATCAGCATTTTTTAATGCTTCAATTGTTTCTTTTGGAAGGAGTTCATTTGTTTGTGCGTAGGCTTTTTCGCCAGCTAAAAGCTCTTTCCACTCAATGCTGTGTTCATCATTATAGGCTTTTTTAAGTGCTGCATTAATTATTGGTTTTGTTACATCCCAAATTTCCTTGCCTATGCCATCGCCTTCTATCCAGTAGACTGATTTTTTCATTACTCTCTTCCTTATTATTTTGTAAAAACTGACTTAATATAAAAAACACAGAAAGAAAAGGCAAGAAAAAAAAGCAAAGAAGTTTTTATGCTCACATACATCTGCTTTGAAGCGCTTTTATAATTTTTTATTAGAAGATATTTTTTATCTTGATATGAAATTATCATCAACTATTTTTAGTTCTATCGTCATTATTAAGCATTTTATTCGCGTCAAGAGCTAAATGCTTCTTTGTATTTTCAAATAAATGCGATAAAATTGAATTGGATACCATAAAGCCATGCCTTGTTAATCTTACATATCCATTCATTATTCTTATAAGGCCATTTTCGTGCAAAGCTTGAATGAGTTTTTTGTTATCCTTCATAAAATCTCTGCCCGTGATTGTGTTAAATGCTTTTACACGCAGACCACGAGTAGTTCTTAAACGCAACATAATAAGTTCTATTACTCTATCTTGTAGGCTTAGGACTTCTTTTTCTATATTTTCATGTGAATTTTCAACAGCTTTTTTCCATTCATGCAAATCAAATGGATTTGTCCAGCGAATATTTTTCACAGTTGAAGTAGCAGATGGGCCAAAACCAAGATAATCTACCCCTTCCCAATAGCCAATATTATGCCTGCATTGAAAGCCCATACGGCTGTAATTTGAAATTTCATACTGCAAATAGCCATGTTCCTCAAAAATTTCAGAAGCACGCATATACATCATCGAAGCTTCATTTTCTTCAGGAAGCACAATCTTACCCTCTTCAAGCATTTTTTCAAAAGGTGTATCTTGCTCAATAGTAAGAGAGTAGGCAGAAATATGATCAGGCTTTAATTTCATTAAATCATTGCCTTGGCTTATCCATTGGCTTGCTCTTTGCTCAGGCAAGCCCCACATCATATCCACATTAATATTTTTGCAACCACCGCTTTTTAAATAAGATAAAGCATTGAGCGAATCCGTTAAATCATGCACTCTACCAAGCTTTTTAAGCAAATTATTATCTAAGGATTGCACACCAAGTGAAATTCTATTTATTCCAGTTGAAAGAAAATTTCTTACTTTTAAAATAGAATTTAAAGATTCTGGATTAGATTCTAATGTGATTTCCGCTTTTTTATCAACCTTAAAGAGTTTTTTTATTTTTTTTAATATCAAATCTATTGTTTCAGCTTCAAGCAAAGAAGGTGTGCCACCACCAAAGAAAATAGTTTTAACTGCTGGTTTTTCATACTTTCTTGATGCTTTTTCCATTTCTAGCATAAGAGTATCAAGCCAGATTTGCTTTTTCATCAGCCACGAAGATTCGCCAGCTTCATGCCATGCACCTTCTTGTTCTGTAAAAGACATTGTAGAATTTTCTGCATTATTTTCTGAAATGCTCTCAGAATAAAAAGCACAATATTCACATTTTTTCTTACAAAAAGGCACATGTATATAGATAAGCATAATTTTTTCCTTAAAAAATATATTAAAAGATGCAGCAAAAGTCCTAAAAATGCAAGACTTTTAATATTTTTGATACAATATTGAAATATTTATAAAAAATTTTTATTATCCTCATTGACAGATTATATCTTATTTTGTATTATGTAAGAGAATTAAATTTTGGAGGCAAGAAATGCTCGATTTAAAAGATAAATCACTCTTCCGCACACAATGTTATGTAAATGGCGCTTGGGTAGACGCTCTTAGCAAAGAAACTGTTTCAGTTGACAACCCTGCTTTAGGTAGCGAACTTGGCACAGTGCCAAACTTCATAGATAAAGACGCAGCTCTTGTTATTGATGCAGCTTGGGATTCTTGGAAAGAATGGAGAGAAATGACTCCTGTTCAAAGAGGCAATATCCTCTTAGCTTGGAATGATGAAATCCAAAAAAATATTGACGACTTAGCTAAAATACTTTCTTACGAACAAGGCAAACCATTTGCTGAGTCAAAAGGTGAAATTCTTTTAGGTGCTTCCTATATTCCTTGGTATGCTGAAGAATGCCGCAGAGTGTATGGCGATGTTATTCCTGCACCGCGTGCAAACGTATTTCCAATCACACATCATCAATCAGTTGGCCCTGTTGTTGCTGTAACTCCTTGGAACTTCCCATCTTCAATGATTACAAGAAAGGCTGCTCCTGCACTTGCTGCTGGTTGCCCTATCATCATCAAACCTGCTGGTGTAACTCCTTACTCAGCTCTTGCTTTAGCTGAATTAGCACATCGTGCTGGTTTCCCTAAAGGTGTTTTCAACGTAATCACAGGCTCTGCAACTTCTATTATGAAAGAAGTTTCAAATAGCAGCAAAATCCGTAAAGTTTCTTTCACTGGTTCAACTAATGTTGGCAAAATTCTTATGGCTGACAGTGCTAAAACAATGAAAAAACTTGCTTTAGAACTTGGTGGCAATGCTCCATTTATCGTTTTTGACGACGCTAATCTTGAACTTGCAGTAAATTGCTTTATGGGTGCAAAATTCCGTAATGCTGGTCAAACATGTATTGCTGCAAACAGAATATTTGTTCAAAAAGGCGTTTTTGCTGAATTTTTAGCAAAAGTTACTGAAAAAGTAAAAGCATTAAAAGTTGGCCCGTGCACAGATCTAGCAAGCGAAATTGGACCAATTATCAGCGTAAAAGCAATGCAAGATATTGATAATATGGTACAAGATGCTGTTTCTAAGGGTGCAAAAATTGAAACTGGTGGTAAGCCACATGCCCTTGGTCTTTCTTACTACGAACCAACTGTAATCACTGGCATTAAAGAAGGCATGCGCCTATATACTGAAGAAGTGTTTGGCCCTGTTGCTTCAATTATTCCATTTGAAACAGAAGAAGAAGTTATTGCATTAGCAAATAACACTGAATACGGCCTTGCAAGCTATGTTTTCACACAAGACTTAGGCAAGAGTTTCCGTTTACCTGAAGCTTTAGAATACGGCTTAGTTGGCGTAAACGAAGTTGCACTTTCTATGGCTGAATTTCCATTTGGCGGCGTAAAAGAAAGTGGATCTGGCAAAGAAGGCGGACACGAAGGTATTTACGACTTCTTAGAAACTAAATACGTTCTTATTGGCGGTATAGGCAAATAATGCCTCTATTGCTTTAGTAAAAGTATAAAAAAACACCTCTTTCTTTATGAAGGAGGTGTTTTTCTTTAAATGGACTTTATCTAATTTTCAAATTTTTCTATTTTTCTATTCATTCGGCTTTAGAAAGATATTTAACTTTTATGTTTAGCCTTAATTATTTATTGAAAATTTACTCTTAGCTCCACTGTATTGCTATCAATTTGCACTAATCTTCTTGTAAATTTCTTTGTTGTTATATCAATAACAAAGCGAACTTTGTCCTTTTGCACGCCAACACGCATACCTGTTGAATAGGGATTTTCAGGAAAATCTGGTTTGAATGAAATTTTCCAAGAGCCTAATATATCAAGAATTGCTCTTTCAGGATTGCCTACATAAAGAGTTTTTGCTTTCACAGCTTTGTCTGTTTTTACACGCACATAAAGCACTTCATGATCGTACCATGTTGTAACTGTTTCAATAACACCACCGCTTGCTGGACTTTCTTTTTTCTCGCTTTGTTTCGCTGTTTCTTTTGCCTTTTCATTTGCTTTAATTTCTAAAGCAACAATTTCTTCTTTTTTCTCTTCTTTTTCTACTTTTGTTTCTTTTGGTGCAACCACTTGAACAACTTCAACTTTTTCTTCTTTTTCTTCAGAACTTTCTATTTTGGCACTTGTTTCTTCTGATTTTTCTACTTTTTCTACATGTGTAGTTTGAGTTGGCTGTGTGGTTTTTTGTTCTGTTTCTTGAGTTGCAGAGCTTTCTTTTTGCTGATCAAGTTTAGCAAACATAGGAGTTTTAAAGCTTAAATCTACTTTTTCACTTTCACTGCCTCTTTCTGTTTTTTCTGTAAGATTTTCTTGTTTTTCTAGATTATTTTGTTTTTCTTGTTCAACTGTAGAATCTTTATTCACCTTTGCCATTGTTTTTTCTATATCTTCAAGGCTTTTACCGGGAACATAACTTTGCTTATCATCACCTAGTGCGACTTGATTTTCAGGAGTATCGAAAAGTTCTTTATTGGCTTCAATAGCTTCTTTTGAAGGCTTTGTCATAGTCATTGAAGTAGGCTTATCTATTGCGCGTCTTACTTCATTTGAAAGAACATCACTTTGTGGCTTATCTACCTTATTTGCCATTTGTATTTCTGTGCGAGAGGGACTTGTAAACATCACTGCAAGTCCTAAGTTCACAGCAACCGTCAAGGCTGCAAGTAGCATAACAAGTTTACCAGTGCTCATTCTAAACTCCTTAATTCTTTATATATAGTCTTGGCAACATGTGCACAAAACCTAGCTCATAATAATTTTATACCCTATACACAGTTTCATAAATTTTCTTAATTTTTTTTATCAACAATAAAGCTTCTTCATGATCTTCTTCAATTCTTACAGCAGCATTAAGGTATTGTAAAGCCACTTCTTTTTTGTTTAATTCATAATACAGTCGGCCTAAATTAAACAAAACATTCGGATCCTCTCTATTGAGGTCATAGGCTTTTTGAAAGGCTTTTTCAGCCAAAGCATATTGCTGCAACTTCCGAAGCTCTATGCCAAAATCCGTAAACATATGTTTATGGCCTGGCACAATGTCTTTTTGAGTAGATAAAAGTGTATCTAAGGTGGCTTTTGCTGCCATTATACCCTTTTTATGCACTTTTTCCATTGCTTTATCAAATTTTCGCCTTACTTCACCCTCTTTTGCCGAAGCACGCATATTATAAAGAGATTCTGTCTCTTTTTTTTCTTCTACAAAATAAGTATCACTTTTTACAAATTTTTCTTCTTCAGGCGAAACAAATTTTGTAATAGGCACAGCAAGTATCGAATTTTCAAAAACATATCTTAAAGAAAAAACATTTTTGTCAAGTTCAGAAATTTCACCTATAGGCGTGAAAGCAGAATTTATTGCTTGGGCATAATAAATGCCAGTGCTTGTTTTCCAAACAAAATACAAAGCCTTTTTATTCCACTGCGTTATGCGAGTGCTTTGGTGTAAAGATCTTGTAGAATCTCTTGGCACTGCAGTTGAATACACACCCAAAAAATCAGTCCTGACCATTCTATGCCCCGTATATATTTATATAATTCCTAACAAATTGACACATGTTCTTGTTTTTACTATACTTTAAAAAATCTTCTTCTTCAAGCCTTTTTAATTAGGCACAACTTATAAAGTTTTACTATATTTTGCTTTATAAATAAACAAGTTAGGAACAATATGCACGAATTTGCCATAGCCAATTCTATTAAAGAAATTGTGTATCAAAACATTTCTTCTTTAGAAAATTTTGAAAAAATCGAAGTCCAAAGTATCACTTTAAAGCATGGCTTACTCAGTCAACTTGTGCCTGATATTTTAATAGATGCCTTTAATTCTATTGTTATAGACGATAAACATTTAAAAAATGCTCAATTAAATCTCGAAGTTATTTACCCTCTTTTAAAATGTAATGCCTGCAAGGAAGAATTTACTTCTCAAAGTAAGGAAGCTCTTTTTATGCCATGCCCGCATTGTCAAAACGTAGGTTCATTTACCCTTTTACAGGGCAAAGAAATGATTGTTGAGCACATTGAAGCAAAAGAAATATAATATAAAGGAAAAAACATGCAAATTCCAATAGTTAAAAACGTGTTAGAATCAAATGACAACCAAGCAAACGAATTAAGAGAACTTTTTAAAGAAAAAAACATCCTTGCTTTAAACTTTATATCTTCACCTGGTGCAGGTAAAACCTCCTTACTCGAAAGAACCCTTTCAGATATGCGAGAAGAATTTCGCTTTGCTGTTATCGAGGGTGACTTGCAAACAGACAATGACGCTCAAAGAATTGCCCAAACAGGCACGCAAGTAGTACAAATTAATACAGAAGGCGGCTGTCATCTCAATGCAAATATGATAAAAAAAGCCTTAGATAATTTAGACTTAAACAATATAGATATACTCTTTATTGAAAATGTTGGAAATATGGTATGCCCAGTGGAATTTGACTGCGGCGAACACGCAAAAATTGCTTTGCTATCAACAACAGAAGGCGATGATAAACCTGAAAAATACCCTACACTTTTTAACGCCTCTTCTGCTATGATTCTAAATAAAATCGACCTATTGCCTTATGTAAACTTTTCTGTTGATAAGGCTATACGCCACGCAAAAGCAATCAATGCAGATCTCGAAGTCTTCACCCTTTCTTGCACAACTAAGGAAGGCTTAGAAGAATGGTATGACTACATTCGAGCATACAGAAATAAAGTTTAAGCATTTAAATACTTATAAAAAACAAAAGATACCCTTTTTATAAAGGGTTTCTTTTTTTAAAACAAAAAATGACAAAATTTTACATTAACTTAACTATTTATATTAATTTCAAAAAATAAAAATATCACATAATATCAATAAGTTATGACATTATAGAAATTTTTTATTTTTTATAAATAAATTGAGCACTCAAACAAGAAAAGAAAATTAAAAGAATAAGTTGACAAAAGTTTACATACATCCTAAAAAAAGTAATATTCTTTTTTATTTTTAAATGTTTGGCGTAGAAAATGTACTCACTTGAAAGACATAATTTTATAATTAACTATGTGAATAAACGAAGTTTTTCTTCCTTAGAAGAGCTTGCTTTATTGTGTGATACTTCAACACAAACAATACGTCGCGATATTACAAAACTTGACAAAGAAAAAAAACTCATACGTCTTCACGGTGGCGCAGCTTCAATAAAAAAAGATATAAACTTTAGCCACAGACGTGAACGTAATACCTCTGCAAAACATCAAATAGCAACCATTTTAGCTAATACTATACCAGAAAAAGCAACTTTATTTATTGCAGGCGGCACAACACTAGAAATTTGTGCCGAACATTTAAAATCACATGACAGCCTTTATATTTTAACTACAAACTTGCATGTGGCCTTAGCTTTTGAAGAAAGCACAAATTCAACCATCATCTTACCACATGGTGAAATACAAAGCCAAAATAATTCACTTTATGGCGTGAGTGTTGTGGAAAGTATTAATAAATACAGAATGGATTTTTCGCTTATTTCTTGCTGTGCAATGGACGATACTGGCAATTTATACGAAAACAATTCTGCTATAGCAGCAAATATTGATGCTATGCGAAAAAATTCTACACGCACTGTTTTAGTTGTTGATAGTAGTAAATTTTCGCAATTTTCTAACATAAAATCAGCAAAAATTGAAGATATAGACATATTTATAAGCGATAAAAAACCGCCTGAAACAATTTATAAAAGCCTTATAAAGACAAAGGCAACTATACTTTATCCGCAAATGGAGGAAAAAGATGTATAACTCACGAGAACTACTTTCTTTATCTGCAAAAACTGATTGGGCCTTGCCGCACTTTAATGTGCATAATCCAATATTTGCAAAAGCTGTACTTCAAGCAGCAAAGGAATGTTCTGCTCCTGTTGTGCTTGCAGTTGGCTATCAAGCGTTAAAGTATATTTCACTTGCTTCTTTTGCCGCTTATCTAAAGCAGGCTATAGCAGAATCTCAAGTAAAGGCTGCCCTGCACTTTGATCATGCAAAAGATATTGAAATTATAAAAGAATGTATTGATCTAGGTTTTTCTTCAATTATGTTTGACGGCTCTCTTCTTAATCTTGAAGAAAATATTAAAAAAACAAATGAAGTTGTTCAACTTGCAAAACCCAAAAACATTTCAGTTGAAGCAGAAATTGGCATTGTGCCAACGCCTGCACACGGTGTAACTGAAATAGTTTTCACTGAACCAGAAAAAGCTAAAATTTTTTACGAAGAAACTAAGGTTGATTTTCTCGCTGTTTCGCTTGGTTCTATACATGGCGGTACAAAACCAGAACATAATATAGACATGGCAATTTTAAAAAGTTTAAACATAACAGTACCTTTTGTTATGCACGGTGCAAGCGGTGTGAATAAAGATTCCATACAAAGTTCCCTTGCTCACAATATTCGTAAAATAAATATCAACACGGCTTTAAAAGTTGCTGCTCGCGAAAAAATGGCTGAAATATTTGCTAAAAAGCCTGAAACAGACATATTAGAATCACTAGAACAAGCAAGTGTAGCAGTAAAAGAAAAAGCCAAAGAATATATTTACCTTTTAAATGCACAAAATATAATAAAGGAATAAGGGGGAGAAATGTCAAATAGGATATTAAAATTTCTTGATAATATTGAAATGATTATCTGTTCGATAATGCTGTGCTCATTAGTTGGGCTTCAATTTATTCAAGTTATTTCTCGTTACGTTTTTGGCAGTTCCATTTCATGGGCAGAAGAGCTTTCACGCTTTGCGCTCTTGGCATTGGTTTACATTTCGTCGGCAATAGGCGCAAGATACGGTTCACACATCAGAATCACAGCACAATTAAGGCCTTTGTCTGACAAAACAAAGATTTTCTTTGGAGTGCTTTCAACTCTTGTTTGGATTGCATTTAACTGTGTTGTTATTTGGTATTCAATGAAGCTCATTGATGGCATGGCAAAAAGACCTTATATTTCAGGTGCTTTACTTTGGGATATGCGTTATATTTATGCAATTATTCCACTTGGTTTTGCCTTGCAAACTCTACGTTTATTGCAATTATGGTATCTTATGATAAAACACAAAAACTTTACACCAGTTCTACACGCAGGAGACTAATATGAATGAAGCCGTTTTGATTTGGATAGTTTTGTTTGCTTGTCTTATTATTGGTGTGCCAATCTTTATTTCTATCGGTGCTGCAACGGTTTTCGTGCTTTTCATGTCAGAATTGCCATTAACTATTGTTCCATTAGATTTATTTAAAATTTCAGAAATGTTCCCACTTCTTGCCGTGCCTGCTTTTATCTTTGCTGGCTCGCTTATGGAAAGAGGAAATATTGCTGGGCAAATAGTTGAATTTTGTGAACTTCTTGTTGGCAGAATCAAGGGCGGACTAGGCATTGTTACCATTTTAGGTTGTATGTTTTTTGCTGCTATTATTGGTTCTGGACCAGGAACTGTGGCTGCTATGGGTAGCTTGATGATTCCGTCAATGGTACGTCGTGGCTATTCTATTGATTATGCTGTAGGTGCTGTTTCAACAGGCGGAACTTTAGGTATTCTTATTCCACCAAGTAATCCAATGATTATTTATGGTGTTATTGCAAACGTATCTATCACTGGCTTGTTTATAGCTGGTGTTATTCCTGGTATTGTTGTTGGTTTAGTGCTTATTCTTACAGCTTATGGACTTGCAAAGAAACATGGTTTTGGTGGATCTGTAAAAAATGTTACCTCAAAAGACATTATTACTTGCTTCTTCAAAAACTTTTTTGCTCTTATGACACCAGTTATCATTCTTGGCGGAATTTATTCAGGTATCTTTACTCCTGTTGAAGCTTCGTGTGTTGCTGTTGTATACGCTGTATTTATTGGGTTATTTGTCACAAAAGCCCTAAGTTGGAAAGGCTTTGTGGAATCTATGCACACAACAATTTTGTCTGTTGCTACTATGATGGTTGTTGTTGGTGTTTCTGTC
>CAYJHN010000004.1:14658-31297 GCA_964369985.1 uncultured Desulfovibrionaceae bacterium
CTCTACCAAGTACCACAAGATCTTACAAAACTTTTACTCTCCCTCACAAGTAATCCAACATATATACTTTATTTAATAGTTATTTTCCTCTTTGTTATAGGCATGTTTATGGATACTTTAGCAACAATCGTTATCCTTGCACCTATCTTGCTGCCTGTAATCAAACAGCTTGGAATTGATCCTATTTTCTTTGGTATTATTTGGGTTATGGCTAATGAAATAGCACTGTTAAGCCCGCCACTTGGGCCAAACCTCTTTATTGCAATGAATATAACGGGAATTTCACTAGAAAGGGCTTCAAAAGCGATTATTCCTTATACATTAGCCCTCATTGCTTGTATTTTCTTCTTTGTAACTTTTGGCGAAAATATTATTCTTTGGTTGCCAAATCTTCTAAAATAGCAATAAGCAGTATACTGCTTAAAATAAAAAAAAGGATTATGTTATGAAAAAAAATCTTTTACTCATGCTCTTGCTCGCAGCATTAGCTCTCCCTCTCAACGGCTTTGCCGCAACAATGAAAATTGCTCACGGTAACCCACAAGACGCGGAAGATCCGTATCAAGTTCTTGCTCTTGCTTTCCAAGAAAAACTCAAAGAACTTCACCCTGATATTAAGGTTATGATCTTCCCAGCTGGCCAAATTGGTGCTGAATCAACAGCTTTCCAAGACGCACAAAATGGCATTGTTCAAGGTGTTATTTTAGCATCTGGTAATATCAGCCCATTTGCTACTTCTTACTCTGTGCTTGATTTACCGTATATCTTTAGAAACACTGAAGAATTTAGCAAAGTATTAGTTGAAGCTGAAGACGATTTAGCACGCGTTATGATAAACGAATCAGAAATGCGTCCTATTGCTTGGGGTATTCAAGGTTTCCGCGTAATTAGTAATGGTAAAAAATCTGTAAAAAATATAGATGACTTACATGGCTTAAAAATCCGTCTTCCTAACAATGCTATCCAATTAGCAACATTCAAAGAATGGGGAAGTGATGGCGTGCCTTTAGCATTTGGTGAATTATTTGGTGCACTTCAACAACAAGTTGTAGACGGTTTAGAAATGACTTACATTTCACTTGCAACACAAAAAATGTATGAAGTTCAAAAATATGTGAGCGATGTAAGATACAAACTTGCTATCAACCCACTTGTTGTTTCAGAAGCTTGGTTCCAAGAGCAAAGCCCAGAAGCGCAAAAAGCTATTATCGAAGCTGGTAAATACGCAACTAAAGTGGCTTTTGACGCATCAAACAAAATGGATGACTTAGGTAAGAAAATCCTTCAAGAAAATGGCATGACTTTAGATCCACAACCTGTTGATGAACAAGTTTGGATTGAAAAATCTTATGCTGTATGGCCACAATTCTATACACTTATCAAAGATCAAGCTTTCTTTGACAAAGTATTAAGCATTTTAGATATCAAAAAACCACAATAGTTTAGATATTAAATAACTAAAGCCGTAGAAGATGTTTTCTTTATGAAAAATTCTTTTACGGCTTTTTTATTTTTCAATATTTAGAAAGAAAGCGTAATCTATTAAAAATTACTCTTTCAGCATTTCAAGGGCTTTTTCTGCTGCCCTTTGTTCTGCATTCTTCTTACTTGTGCCTTTTTGTGTGATTTTTGTATTATTTGGCAAGGTAAGTTCAATAATAAATGATTTTTGATGTTCTGGCCCCTCGCTCGCAATAAGAGCATATTTGGGCGTGTCTTTGAAAAGTGCTTGCGTAAGTTCTTGCAAAAGCGTTTTATAATCCTTGCTTTCCTTTGCAACTGGCTTCATTTGCCATAATGTAGTATATAAAGAATTTATAAGATCACGAGCTGGAGAAAGCGGATCTTTATATTTTTTGTTATTCTTTGCATCAAGATACATTGCAGCAAGCAAGGCTTCTATCGCGTCTGAAAGTATAGAAGGGCGCGTTCTACCCCCTTGAATATCTTCGCCTTTTCCAAGTAAGAGATATTTATCAAGTTTCAAATCTTTTGCCATTTGGGCAAGAGTTTGCTCATTAACAAGTTTTGAGCGTGTGTGCGTAAGAACACCTTCTCGCTCTTGCGGATTTCTTGAAAAAAGTTCTTCAGAAATAAGAAGTTCTAAAACAGCATCACCCAAAAATTCAAGTCTTTCGTTATGTGCCTGCTCTTTTGAACTATACATTTCAAGCACAAGGCTATTTTTTTCATTGATAAAAGATGTGTGCGTAAGTGCAGCATAGAGTAAACTTTTATCTAAAAATACATAAGATATTTTTTCTTCAAGTTCTGTTAAGTCTTGTAAGTATTGTTTCATTTTACTCCTGATTTGCCAATCTATATTCTAAAACTTTCTGTACAAAGTTCACAGCCCAATCCTTATTTGCTAAGGCATAAAGATGTGTATAAGAAGCAAAGGTATTTTTATAAAGTAAGGCATCCTGCCCATTGCCCATGCCCTTTCCTTTTTCAAGAGCAAAAAGCGAAGGTAAGGTATGCTCCTTTGCTAAAGTATAGTGAAATTCATGCCCTTTTATATAACTATCTTTTGCAAAATATGGATTTTCTTCGCACACTTTTGCTTCAACATAACCTAAACCTTGTGGTTTTTTATGAAAATATAAGTCTATGTCAAAGATATTTGCCATTTCGTATCTTTTACCTTCCACACTAGAAATAGATTTTGTGAGCAACATAAAGCCACCACATTCCGCATATATAGGCATAGATTTATCAGCATATGCTTTAATTTTTTTAAGCAAAGGCGATTGCGAAATTTCTTCAGCATAAAGTTCTGGATAACCACCACCAATGTAAAGAGCGTCGATTTTATCCCAATTTTCTTCAGAAAAAAGTGAAAGTTTTACTAATTTAGCTCCAGCTCTTTCAAGAGCTTCTAAATTTTCTGTATAATAAAACCAAAGAGCTTTGTCTTTAATATATCCAATAGTTATATTTTTTTGTATTGTTTTTTCATTTATTTCAATAGGATAATCACTTTCAATTTCGTCTAAATTAGAAATTTTTTCTAAAATACGCTCTACATTAATTTCTTCTTTAACCTTTTTAGCAATTTCAGAAATAGCCTCTTCATTCATGCTATTTTCAAGATCAAGGCTTAAACCTAAATGTCTTTCTGGTAGAGGATTAGATCTAAAACGTGGAATAAAACCAAGGACTTCTGGCTCGCAATATTCTTTTACGCAATCGTAAATTATTTTTTCATGCCTTGTTGAAGCCACATTATTAAAGATAAGGCCTGCATATGTAAGCCTTTTATCAAATGAAACAATCCCATTTACTATGGCAGCTAAAGTTCTCGTGCATTTTTGGGCGTTTATGGTTAAAATAATAGGCAAGTCTAACAAAGCAGCAAGCTCGGCTGTGCTTGAAGAACCTTGTACGTCTTTACCGTCGTAAAGCCCCCTATTGCCCTCTACAAAGGCAATTGCATTTTCTTCTTGTGAGCATATTTCTAAAAAATGCTGTTTTAGTTCAGATGCTTCCAAAAAGAAAGGATCAAGGTTGTAGGTTTTTCTTTTTGCAGCTAGGCTAAGCCAAGCCGCATCTATATAGTCTGGCCCTTTTTTAAAAGGCAATACTTTCTCGCCTTTATCAAGCAAGATTCTTGATAAAGCAAGTGATACAAGGGTTTTACCGCTACCACCTGAAAGTCCTGATATAATAAGTCTTCTTTGTTTCATACACTTTTTAAAAAATTAAATAGGCTTACTATAGCCCTTGTTACAAAATACACAATCCCTTTTATACTGAATACTTCGATAACAAAATTTTGTCAACTAAAGAAAATACAGTTATTTAAATATCTTATTCTAATTTATTTCGATACACTATGGCTATTCAACCTCTATTGAACCCAAATAATTTCTTTTCCCATTTTTATACTGAATAATACCTACTGGCATTTCAGCATCATGCCCTTTGTTAATTGTCACTAAACCAAGCACTGTAGGTAGTTTTTTTATATTTTCCAAAGCCTTTGTGATATTTTCTGTTTTTGAGGATCTTGCTTTTTCAATAGCATGTATAAGTAAGAAATAGGCACTATACCCTAATGCTGAATTCACATTGGGCTGTTTATGCGGATACATTTTATTCCACGCCAAGGTAAAGCGAAGAGCTTCCTCATTCATTATATTCATGCTCACATCATAAGGAAATGTTGTGTGTAAAAAGCCTTCAATAGCATAAACATTTCTCTCTAAAGTTTCAGGGTTGTCCATTGCGTCAGCCCCCATAAATACAAGCTCTATGCCTAATTGACGGGCTTGTTCCAAAATAAGAGAACCCTCTGCATAATAGGCAGGCATAAAAACAATATCTGCTTTGCTCTTCATAATTTCAATAAGCTGTTTTTGAAAATCTTTATCTGCTGATGCGTATCTTTGCTCTGCTACAATTTCACCACCCATTTTTCTGAAAGCACGCTTAAAAAAGCTTGTTAATCCAACGCTATAGTCTGATGCAATATCTGTAAGCAAGGCAGCTTTTCTATAGCCAAGCTCTCTATATGCGTATTGTGCCGCTGCTTTTCCTTGATATGGATCAATAAAACCAGCCCTAAAATAGTATTTTTTATTTTGCGTCACAAGGGGGCTAGTAGGCGAAGTTGCTATAGCAGGAATTTTGGCTTTTTCTAAAACCTCACCACCAGCCAAGGCTAGTGAAGAACCATAACTACCTATAATTGCACTTACTTTTTCATCTACAAGACGAGCAACAACATTTGCTGCTTCTACTTTATCAGATTTATTATCAAGAATAATCAATTCAATATCACGATTTAATACTTGTGCCTGTATAGAATGTGCAAGCTTAATACCTTCAAGCTCAAGATTTCCTCCAAAGGCATTTTGCCCTGTTAAAGGAAGGTAAACCCCAATTTTAATACTTTCTTTTGCTTGTGCAACTGAAAAAGATATCATAAATATCGCAACAAATGCAATAATTTTAGAAAATTTCATCTTATTTCCCCTTAATAAAGAAAACTATCCGCAAAATATATACTTTTAAATATGTATTCTTCATTTATAATATAATGAAAATCATTCGTATTCGCAAGTTATTTATTTATCAAAAATTTCTTTGATTTTGAATAGTTGTTAGATTTGAAACCTATTTTGGCGGAAAAATCATAAAGTTATTATTATGCTTTAACGTGTCAAATTCTATTTCGTAAAGTTCAGAAAATAAGTTTGCATCAACTAAAGAATTGGGATGCGTTTGTCTTAGCACTTTACCCTCTTTCATTGCAATAAGATCAGAACAAAACCACAAAATATAGTTTGGATCATGTGAACATACAAGTATAGCAATTCCATCTTCTGCAAGTTCTTTCAATAATTTCCATAATAACACTTGGTTACTGAAATCAAGAGCAGAACTTGGTTCATCTAAAAGCATGAGCGAAGATTCTTGTGCAAGAGCTCTAGCTATTAAAACTAATTGTCTTTGTCCGCCACTTAATTGATTAAAAGGAATGTGATGCAAATGCCTTATACCTACGCGTTCCATTGCCTGATTTGCCTTATATATATCAACTTTGTCAACATTAAAGGAAGAGGCCATTCTGCTTGTTCTGCCCATAAGCACCATATCTTCAACTAAAAAAGGAAAGGGTTGTTTGTGTTCCTGTGGAACATAAGATATTGAGCGTGCTAAACTTTTTACAGTTAATCCAGAAATATCTTTTCCATTTAATTTTATACTACCCTGCTGAGCTTTTAAAAAATTCATACAACAGCGAAAAAGCGTACTTTTACCAGAACCATTAGGCCCAAGTAGTCCACATAATGAATTTTTCTTAATAGAAAAAGAAATGTTTTCTAGGGTATTTTTCTTTGCATGCGGATAGCGAAAAGAAAGATTTTCTACTTGCAAAATGACTTGGCTCTTATCTATCATATAAATCTCTACCTTTTGATCTTAAAAGCCACAATAAATAAGGAGCACCAAGAATAGAAGTGATAATTCCAATAGGTATTTCAGCATCTGTGAGCGTGCGAGCGATTGTATCACACAGCAAAATATAAATAGCACCCATTAGAGCCGCCGCCGGCAAGACATATCTATTATCCTGCCCAAGCATAAATCTTGCGGCATGCGGCATCATAAGGCCTACCCATGCGATAATCCCCACAGTAGAGACACAAATTGCAGCAACAAGTGTAGCTAAAATAAGTATATAAACTCTCAGTTTTGATGGAGAAATGCCTAAACTCTGCGATTCTTCATCTCCCAAAGATAAAACATTCAGCTTCCACGCAGAAAGCCAAATCAAGATAAAAGCAGGCACAATCACAAGTGCATTTATTGCCACATCATGCCATGACGCATGATAAAAACCACCCATAGTCCAGAAAGTAAGCTCTCTAAGAGCAGTATCAGGAGCTAAATACTTCAAAATACCGACAAAAGCTGTAAATAAAGCACCAATAATAATGCCAGCAAGAACTAAAGTTATAGGCGATCTCTCGTTATTTTGCTTAGCCAAAATATGTGCTAAAAAAACAGCCGAAAGTGCAAAAGTGAAAGCCATTATTTGTATTTGCCCGAAAATAAAGGGAAAAACTATAGCAAGTGCTGCACCACAAGCAGCTCCAGAAGAAACTCCTAAGATATAAGGCTCTACTAGTGGATTTCTAAATACAGCCTGATAGCACACACCAGAACAAGCCAAGGCTATACCAGCAAGCACAGAAAGCACAATTCGTGGTGTGCGAATTTTCCAAACAATGGTTTCTTGTACTTCTAAAACAGATTCTTTTGAAGCAAAACCCAATTTTGAAAGAAAAACATCTACAACTTCAAATGTTGTTATTTTAAAAGCACCAACAGTCAAAGCCCAAAGAGCAAGTAAGAAAAGCCCAATTAAAAGAATAATTAAAGTAATGTTTAAACGTAATATTTTAGATTCTCTTGTGTGGTGCATTAATCAATACTCAATTGTTTTTTTTGTTTTTCTATCACGTCTAAGTAAAGATGTAAATTCACCGCTTCGCTTGCCATAATTTCTAAAGCAGGAGCTAAAGATTTGTGTACGGCTTGCGAGTAAGAATGCATAAGTTCTTCTTGTATTTTATCTAATTGGTCAAAAAGTTCTTTTGCAATAATTTCTGCAAAATCTTGAATTTTTGCTTCTTTTTTTTCTATAAAAAGAGCTTTTCGCTTAGATGGGTTAGCAAAAGCACGCACAGCATAGGCTGTTGCACCTAAAAGTAAAAGCGATGGCACAGCAACAGGATTTGTCACAAATGCAAAAGCGGCGCTGCCTATTGCTAACAAGTTTACCATGCCTGATGTGGCAAGTAAGCCTGCTCCAGCACCTGAGAAAAAGAGGCTTAGCCTACTCATGTGCTTGCTTGTTTGTACCAAGATATGGTCTAATTTAGAATCGGTTTGACATAAAACTTCTAAGCGTGTGCTTGATTTTTGAATTTCAGCAAAACATTGCATTGAAAGTTTTTCTAAATTATTTGCAAATAACTGAAATTTTTCTTCCCAAATCTGCAAGTCTGCCTTTTGTTCTTCTGTGAAATCGTCAATCAATTCTCTTGCAATAAGCGATGAAATTTCTTCGTCAAATTCTACCCACTCGTCTTCCTTGGCAAAATTATCACCCAATTCTTCAACATAATCACGCATTTCATTACTTATATTAGAGAAAATACGCTCTTTCAACATAATAATTGCTCTTTCGCTATTCACTCGCCATATTTCCAAATCAGTCATAGCAGACAAAATTAAAGCACGAGCATGATCGGCATATTCTTCAGTTGCTCTAGCTAAGTTATCTGCATGATTTTTTAGGAGATTTGCATGCTGATTAGCAGGAAATTGCGATTTATAAAGATTTACATTATCCTCTTTATTACTTTGTGCAAAGTCAACTAAATGTGTGTAGGTGGCTTCAAGCCTTTTTACAAATTTTTCACTATGTGCATTTACCTGAATTGTTTGTGTAACAGCGTCAACAAAGGCAATATAATCTTCTTCAAATTTTATTTTTTGTACAGGATTAATCACAGGTTTTATCAAGGTAGGATTTTTTTGATGATTTTCTAATGTAGCCTTTGGATTAAAAGAGAAAACATCTATAATTTCAATCCCTTCAACATTATCTATTGATTTTATTCCTTCTTTTAGCGTGTCTAAAGCTCTTTTCTTAGCTTCGGCTACTTCGTTTGCATCTGTTGATGGATGAGTGAGTACACCTATAATTTTAATTGCCCTGCTTGTTTTTGCAAGCTCGCGTAATAACTGCATTTCACTATATGAATCTGGTTTTTTTGAATCGAGCACAAAAACAAGACAATCAGCCTTTATACATTCATCCTTTGTAAGTAAATGATAAAAGGGATCACTGGCATTTATTGCTGGTGTGTCCACAAGCAATACGCCTTTAGGCAGGCTTTCGCTATTTAAACCTATACGCACTTTTTTTATAAGCGAAGTATAGAGGCCATCTGCTGAAATAAAATCTGCAAGCTCCTCTGCACGCGAAAGCTTAATCGTTGATAGGGTTGAAAGCAATTCCTTATCATTTAATAATTTCTTTAAATTTTCAAATTTCTTCTTTAAAAGAATATTGCTTTTTTCTGTATAAAGAATTTTTTCTAATTCTTCTAATTCATGCTTATCTAACCATTCAATATCATAAGAAGTTTCTTTTGCATTATAAAGTTCAATAAGTGTGCCTGTTTCTGGGCTTATCGCCTTTGTTGGCAAGAGTTTTGTTGCTAGTAAGGCATTGATAATAGAACTTTTTCCTCTTTTTCCTTCGCCTAAAACAACAATGCGAAAGTCCTGCGGGAGTAAAAGAGAGCGAAAAGCCTTAATTTGCTCTAAAAGCAAAGTATTTCTATGAGATAAAGCAAGATTTTCAAGTTCTTTCAATTCTTCTTCATGCTTGAAATCATTTTGCATTTGGCCAGATAAAGGATAGCCTTTTTTATCAAAAATCTTATTAATAAAAGGAAGATTTTCAACATTTAATGCTTTATTTTTTGCTACTTGTGGTAATAATGAAGGAAATTTACTAAAAGAAAAGAAGGAAGGATTTTCCTCCTCGTCAGATTTCTTCACAAAAGGCAGAGAAAAGAGTTTTTCTTTCTTTTTTTGAATTTTATGCTCCATAAAAAGAAGTTCTGCTTCGTCAAAAAAGCGTGAAGAAAGATTGTATTTCTTTCTTTGTGGCTGCAAGGTCAATTCATATAAGGCCTTATATAGTGCATTGAGCATAGGTGAAGCAAGGTTCAAATCGCTTTTATTTTCTATTAAAAAAGTTCTGAAATTTTCAATACATACAAGTCTTTTCTCATGCGTTGAATAATCGCGTAATAAAGTTGCGTGTAATTTTGTTTGAAAACGTGTATCAAGAGCATCGTCGCCAAAAATTTCAGTGCAATACACAAGCATATCTTCGTAATCTTGGATTGTCATATGCTTTCTTTCAGCTATAGCACAGGCTAAAAGTGCAAGTGCAAGATCTGTGAAAGAGTGCGTATCTTCATAAGTGAGAATATCTTTTAATCGTGGCAAGATGGGCATGTCTTTATTCATGCTTGCTTTGATAACACTTGGTAAGAGCGCAAGTAATGGCGTAAGTTGGCGAGATTCTGTACTTACTTCCTCACCAGACAGGTCTGAAATATTTTCTTTAAGCTTTTTTTTGAAAGATAAAAAATTTGCCATAGCTAGCCCTTTATACTCATAGAGGATAAAAATTATTTAAAAATTTTGTATAGAAAAAGTACTTGATTTACTATTATCTTCTATATCAATACCTTCTGGAGCTTTAAATGTAAAGAGTGAGGCATCTAATTTCACATTTGTTTTGATATTTGTAAATGTGAGTAAATTAGTATTTCCATAAAAATCAAATACTTTCACTTGAACAATCAATTTTGTAACAGGATCAACATAAAGTTCAGCCTGAGTAAGCTCCATTGTAGGCCCTAAAGGATAAAGCAAAAGTGAATGTGCTTTTTTGCCATTTATTGTTGTGTCTTTTTGAAATTCTACTTCATAATCGTTGTCTAAAGCACTTTTACCCGTGATAACAGAAAAAATATTATTTGAATTTGCAAGCAGTGTAGAATTGTATTTATACGCAATTTCTTCATCGGGAATATAATTCCAGATTTCTTTAGAATTTATCACTAAAAGCTCTTCATGCGGTTTTTTTGCATCAAAACGTATATTGCTTTCTTTTTCATAACTAAAAAAGCCTGACTTTTTTTGTGTGTGCTGGCTTTGTTTATGGTAAAGCTCTTGTGTAAAATCAGCTGTAAACGAGCTTATTTGTTGATATTTTCTTTGTATATCTGAAAGCAGAGCTTTGTTTGCATAGGCATTTGTACTTAGAAAGAAAGAGAAGAAAAACAAGAGAGAAAAAAGAATTTTATTTATATTCATAAGCATATATTGAGTTAAAATGTGTGTTTTAAAATGACTTTACCATATTAGCTTTATTTTAAAGCTCCTTAATGCATTTGTCAAGAAACTAAAAAGTATAAACAAAAAGTTATAGTTCAAAGTTTTCTGTAACAAATTTGTAAGAGTCATAGTTTACTATACAATAATAATAAATAATTTTAGGGTGTTTTGACTTGCAAAATAATATAAAGTTCATTATGCTAAAATAAATTTATAAAGGGGTTTATGTATGGATATCAGAAAAGTTGTAATTCCTGTCGCTGGTTGGGGCACAAGATCGTTGCCTGCAAGTAAAAACATTCCAAAAGAAATGCTCCCAATATATAATAAGCCAGTAATACAATATATTGTTGAAGAAGCTGAACTTTCTGGCGTAAAAGATGTTATCTTTGTCACTAACAAAGAAAAGAAAATCATTGAAGATCACTTCGATTATAACCTACAACTCGAAGCCACGCTTGAAAGAGCTGGTAAGGTTGATTTGTTAAAAGTTGTACGCGAAGTAGCTGAAATGGTGAATGTTATGGCTGTACGCCAGAAAAAGCAATTAGGTTTAGGCCATGCTGTGCTTTGTGCTGAACATTTAGTTGCAAACGAAGCCTTTGCCGTTATGGTGGGTGATGATTTAATTTTTGGCGATGTGCCTGGCGTAGAACAACTCGCTAAGGTAGCAGCAAAATACAATAAATCAGTGGTTGGCGTCATGGAAGTGCCTGACAATATGGTGCATAAATACGGTATTGTTTCAGGAAAAGAAATAGAAAAAGGTATCTTAAAACTTGATGACTTAGTTGAAAAACCAAATAAGGAAGACGCTCCGTCAAATCTTGCTATTATAGGTAGATACATTCTTACACCGCGTATTTTTGATCATTTAAAACAAGTAAAAGCAGGACACGGAGGCGAAATTCAACTTACCGACGCTCTTGCAACCTTGTGCCGCGAAGAAGGCATGATTGCTGTAAAACTTAAAGGCACTCGTTACGATGCTGGCAACTGGATTGACTATATTGCCGCTAACGTAGAATTTGCCCTCAAAGACGAATCACTTAAAGAAGGTCTTGTAAAAAGAATCAAAAAAATGATGAAAGAATACAATTAATACTTTTTCTTTTCTGCGAGCAAGAGGCTTATTCTTACGAGGATAAGCCTTTTTATTCGTTCTAAACAAAATAAAAAGTAAAAAAGCAATATAAAAACAAATTCCTTTTTGTACATTAGATATATTATTATCTTTCTTATTACACTATGCCTCTTTCTACTTTTGGACTATACTTATGTAAAAAGTAAAAAAGTGAGGTATATGTATGCGTATTGTTATTTTAGGTGGCAATGGCTTTATCGGCACACATCTGAGCTATAATTTTTTATTTGAAGGGCATAATGTTCTTATCACTTCTCGCAAACAAAGAAGTGGCACTACTAAGAATTTAGAAAAAAGAGTTTGGGATGGCAAGGACTATAAAACCCTTCTTCCACTTATCGAAGAGAGCGACATCATCATCAATCTTGTTGGGGAAAATATTGCCACAAGAAGGTGGACATTAAAACAAAAAGACATACTACTTGCAGGCAGAGTAAACGCAACAAGAGCACTTGCCCAAGCTCTTACTCAAATGCATGAAAACCAACAAAAACTGCCAGCACAAGTCATTCAAATTTCTGCTATCGGTTATTATGGCTACTGGGACGACAAAGAGTTTGCTCCCCTTTGTGACGAAACAAGACAAAGAGGTAAGGGTTTTTTAGCACATATCTGCGAACATTGGGAAGACGCAAGTAAAGAAATAGAAAAACTTGGTATAAAAAGGGTTATAGCACGCCTCGCTCCTGTTATGGGCAAGCAATATGCCACACAACAAATAGGCGGATTTTTAGCTAATTTGACACTTCCTTTTAAATGGTATCTAGGGGCAGTTATGGGCACAGGTAAACAGCCTTTTTCATGGGTACATATTGAAGATGTAGTCGATAGTATTAACTTTATTATAAATAATAGACTTGAAGGTATCTATAATATTACAAGCCCAAAAAATATTGATATGGCAACCTTCACTTCAGTTTTGGCTCTAGAAATGGAAAAACCACTCTACATACGTTTTCCAACTTCCCTTGTGAACTTTATCGTGGGCGATATGGCAAAGGAACTTTTTTTAAATGGGCAAAAAGCTATTCCACAAAACCTTACACAGGCTGGATATAGCTTTAAATTTGCACATATTAATGAAGCTATAAAAGACACTCTCTATTAATAAGATAGACTTATTTATAAAATTCACATCTAGAAAAAGTGAAAAACATCTTTCTAAAATCTTGCATTTTTGGCTAAATTTTTAGGAAAGTTTTTCACTTTTTGCTTTAAAAAGGCAAAAAATAGAGCGTCAAAAAATCTTTTTTCGCTAGGTAAATTTTTCCCTTATTTCTTTTTTAATAGAAAAAATCTAGACTTTTTTTATACTTTAATGGCTTTTTTAGCTCATAAACTTCTTTCTAATAACAATATAAGATACTAAAATTATGTATAATTTTAAAAGAATGCAGTTTTTTCCCTATCTCGACTTAGAACTTTTATTTAGCACTTTTAAAAGCACAAAAAAACTTTGGCACGGTATTTGCTATATACTCATCAAGAACTGTTGAATGTTTTACTTACATTTCACACAAAGTCAAAAAGTGAAATATAAATGAAGCAGAATTTACTTTCAATTTTATTATATAGGATAATTGATAAAGTGAAAGTAATGGAAACGAGGTTATCGAAGTTGAAATTAACCTTTATAAATAAAATCTTATTTATAAAAAAAATTTCAACTTTGACAAAAAACTTAACTCAAAGTCTTCAATGCCAAAATCCAAAACCAGGAGCTTTGAGTTTGACTACACTACAAGGAAGTAGAGTAGTTGGACATATATTCATGGAGGAATAACTTATGTCAATGGTAATTAATAACAACTTAATGGCCAACAGTACCAGCCGAATTTTGAACAATCACTATTCAGAATTAGAAAGCTCTATCAAAAAACTTTCATCTGGTATGCGTATCAACTCAGCAGCTGACGATGCTGCGGGTCTTGCAATTTCAGAACTTATGCGTGCTGATATCAAGTCATATCAACAAGGTATTCGTAACGCTAACGACGCTATTTCTCTTATCCAAACAGCTGACGGCGCGATGGGCGTTATAGATGAAAAGCTTATACGTATGAAAGAATTAGCTGAACAAGCTGCAACTGGTACTTATGATGCAACTCAACGTGCTATCATCGATTCAGAATACCAACAAATGGCATCAGAAATCACTCGTATCGCAAACGCAACTGAGTTCAACAACACAAAACTCTTAAATGGTAACCTTTCTGGTGCAACTCACGATGGTTCAGGCACAACATCACTTGGTAAACTCAAAGTTCACTTTGGACCAAGCAACAACAGTGCTGAAGATTACTACTACATCCAAATCGGTTGCGTAACTGCATCTGCATTAGGTGTCGGTAATGAATCAGCACTAGACGCAGGACATAACGTATCTACACAACAAAATGCACAGCTCGCTCTTGACGCTATCAACGCAGCTATCGTATCAAAAGATACTATCCGTGCTCACCTTGGTGCTACTCAAAACCGTTTAGAAAACACAATTTCTAACTTAGAAATTCAAGCTGAAAACTTGCAAGCATCTGAATCACGTATCCGTGACGTTGATGTTGCAACCGAAATGACAACCTTTGTTAAGAACCAAATTCTTACACAATCTGCTGTTTCAATGCTTGCTCAAGCTAACCAAATGCCACAATTGGCTCAAAAACTTATCGGATAGTCTTGATAAAGTTTATAAAAAAAAGCGTACGAAAGTACGCTTTTTTTTTAGCTTTTTTTCTTTTTTCTTTTTTGTCTTCGACGACCAAAGGAGCTAAGCCCCTTTGGAAACCCTAATAATGAGCAGTTGTGTGCGAAGTTTAGGTTAAAAGATGTTTTTATTTTTTTGTTTACAAAAAAGTTAAATTCGCTTTCGCTCATAAATACTTTTTCGTTTTAAAAATTTTAATTAATGCTTCAATAAGTTTGGATAATGAATAAAAAGTAAACTATTCAACGCTAGAATCAGGGAAGTAATTACGCTCGAGATTTTCAAATGCAGTAAACTGTGCTTGGTAGGCAAGTTCTACTATACCTGTTGGCCCGTTTCTGTGCTTACCTATGATAATTTCAGCCACATTTGTCATTTCTTTAGTTTTATCTTTATTGTAGGCGTCTTCTCTATGAATAAACATAATGATATCCGCATCTTGCTCAATAGCACCAGATTCACGTAAATCTGACAACATCGGTCTTTTATCTGCACGCTCTTCTACTTTTCGGTTGAGCTGCGAGAGCGCGAGCACGGGAATACTTAATTCTTTTGCTAATACTTTGAGGTTACGTGAAATATCTGAAATTTCAAGTTCACGAGAATCTTTTCTATTTGAAGACATGAGCTGTAAATAGTCGACTATAACGAACTTTAGATCATGCTGTGCTTTTAGTCTTCTACACTTTGCACGTAAGGTAAGAGGAGTTAACTCAGCGGAATCATCTATAAATATTGGTGCTTTATCTAATTGTGAAGCAGCAATATGCAATTTCTGCCAATCGTCATCATCAAGTTGTCCACGTTTTAATCTTGAGAGATTAACTTTTGCCCAAAGTGAGAGCATACGCTCGGCAAGCGATAACGAGGACATTTCAAGCGAGAAGATTGCAACTGGTGTGCTGTGGTTTACAGCTGTACGCATAGCAAGGTTTAGAGCGAAAGCTGTTTTACCCATAGCTGGACGTGCTGCAAGGATAATTAAATCAGCAGGTTGCAAGCCAGCAGTTAAATGATCAAAATCTTTATAATCAGTTGGGATACCGGTAACTGAGGTATTTTGATTTGTTCGCTCGGTTGCTATTTTGAAAATTTGTTCTGTAAGTGTACCTATACTCTCGAAAGTTTTTGTAGTTCTTCTTTCTGAAATGGCAAAAATTTCTCTTTCAGATTCGTTAAGAAGGTCTTCAATTTCGGTAGCTTGGTTATATGATTTACCAATGATATCGGCACAAGTATGAATAAGAGCTCTTTGCATTGCTCTATCACGCACATGTTGTGCAAAGTGTTTTGCACTTTCTTCACTTGCGACATTTTCGGCTATAGAGAGTAAATAAGGTGTTCCACCGATTTGCTCAAGCTGATTATTATCCTGCAAGTAGATGAGTATAGTTTTTGAATTTATTGGCTTAGATAGCTTATATAATTCAACAAATGCCTTATAAATTATTTGGTGAGCTGGGTGATAAAAATCTTCAGGGACAACGATATCCATAAGTGAGTTGAGAAGGCTTGCTTCTAACATCACACCACCGAGCACAGATTGCTCTGCTAAAATATTGTGTGGCGGCACTCTTTCAAGCAATTCTTTTTCAGCTCTTTGTTCTTTTGACAAATAGTTTTGCTGTTTGTTTTCAGATCTTTGTTGCTGAGATTTTGCTTTATTAAATGAAGAACCGAGGGAAGAGCCATTTGACGCTTCTCCTTCGTTTGGATTAACAAATAAAGGTGAAAAGTCAGAATCTGGCATACTTCCCTCGGTATTTAGACTAGATGCTTTTTACAGCAAAGAATTATTCAGCAGCTTCTACTTCAACTGCAACTTCTTCTACTACTGCTTCAACAGCAGCTGCAGCAAGGTGTTCGCCTCTTTCTTCAGCAATAATTTTTACTAAAACAGTTGGCACAACGTCAGCGTGTAAACGAATACGCACTGGATGTTCGCCAAGAAGACGAATAGGAGTATCTAAGAGCACACGACGGCGATCGATTTCAAAGCCTTGTGCAATAAGAAGATCAGCGATGTTGTGAGTAGTAACAGAACCGTAAAGTTTGTCATTATCACCAACACGCATTGTGATTTCAAGCACATAATTGTCGAGTTTAGCAGCTAATGCATCAGCAACAGCGCGAACTTCGTCCATTTTTGCTTGTAATTTTTTACGTTCTAATTCAAAGTTTTTAACATTTGCTGCAGATGCGAGCATAGCAAAACCTTGTGGAATTAAGTAGTTACGGCCATAACCAGGACGTACATCAACAACTTCACCAAGACGTCCTAAATTTTCAACGTCAGCACGGAGTATAACTTTCATAAAAGACCCGTCCTTATATGTTTGTCTTCTTCAAGA
>CAYJHN010000005.1:0-3376 GCA_964369985.1 uncultured Desulfovibrionaceae bacterium
TAACGACAATCTCATCAGATTTAATAAGATCTACTAATTCTTTGAAAGAAGAACTTCTTTCTATTTCTTCCTTATTTTCATTTTTGTAAAGCACCCATTCACAAGAGGAATTATCAATAATAAATTCAAGCCTATAGTCTTTAAGTTCGCTTACTTGTGCTAGTCTCACGATTTTTAAAGCTGTTATGAGATTTTTCTTGTCTTCCTCGCTATCAGAATACACGCGAGCCCATGGCATACGCACTATAGCTAAGAAATTGCTTTGTTCTTCAATATAATAGAAGAAAGTATTTTGAATACCATGCCCACCTAAACCGCAAGCACAAAAGTGCATATCTGCAATGTCTTTTCCATTGGCATAGGCTTTATTATTTGTGATATATTCTTCAATATCAGCTAATTGCATTGTAATATTTGGCACGTGCACTGCCCTATCATCACTTGCAAAGGCATTTAATTCTCTTTGTTCAAAGCTATTAATAAGCTCTAAAGCAATGGGCGGACTTGGTAAATCAAGTTCTTCTATAAATTCTTTAAAATCTTCTGGAAATTGGTAATTTTCTGACATAATTTTTCCTTGTTGTTTATATATAACAATCTGTTTTATAACATTTTTTTAACGCATACACTTATATGAGTTCATTGATAGAAAGAAGAGCTGGTTTAGTTGAGCTTGTTGAACTTAAAAAGTGTTCTTGAAAATTATTGGTTAAAAATCTTTTCTCATCAAATCCAGTAAGAACTTGATTTTTGAATTTACTAAAGTCAAGTTTTGAAAAATCATCAACTACAAGGCCTTTTTCTTTATAGGCCTTTGCAAAACGCTGAGCATCTTCAAAACGCATTACAGCAACATCAACGGCTTGTTTAGGCAATAAAGGTTCTATTGAAGCTCTATAATCTGCGCTAGAAAGCTGGGTCAACTTATTATATACATCAAGTGGAATATGTGAAGGAAGTTTCATGGCAGTTGCAGCTAATGTTCCTGTTACATCATATGTTATTGACTTGTTTAAACCTTCTATTGTCCTGTTTATGTGATTAAATTCAAGCTGAGAATCTGTCGCAGGCATTATTCCAAAAGGATCTTTTAATTCAATTTGCCTATCCTTCACACCGTTAAACTCTGGTGCAGAGCCAGCCATATTTGAAAAATCAAAACGAAGTACACCTGTTCGTATAACATCGAAAGCAAAATCATTATCTATGCCAGTAACTTGCACTTCACCTTCTTGATTAATATCTATAAGAAGATTTTGGTTATGTCTATCAACTTGCCCTGAAAGAATATCAGCCCATTCAAGCTTGCATAACTCTTGAGTAAGGTTTGTAAGCATTTTTTTAGGTAAGTCAGGTGACTTATCTTTGAGCTTGGCAAGCATTTCTGTAAAATTCACTTTTTCGCCATTAAATTCTAAAACTTTCTTATTACTTTTTATATCAAGCAATATTGAACCTTTTGCTTTTTCCATTGCGAGACCAGGAATTCCATCAATACAAGCAAATTTACTTTTTGGCATAATACTGCCACAACCAATTTGTTCAGCCACATTTACAGAAGCTATATTTACCTTTGTGACATTTGCTGTGCTTAAATGTCCATATATCTTAGCCATACCTGCTTGTGCACCAAGCTCTGGTTTAAATACAATATCTTGCATGATTCCATTGTCATCTGATGCTTTAATAAATCGTACAACATTTACTTGTCCATTTGATTTTTTGCCTGTTTCTTCAACTATAATATGCCCAGTATTTAAAATATCATCAACGGCAATGCCACGAAGTTTTGCTTCCAAAATAGTAACAGGATCTAAATCTTTACCCGCTAATGCTTTTTGCATATAATCATCAAAAGATATTTCTGTGTTTTTGATTTCTGAAAGTGTTTTTTCAAGCTCAGAACAAGGGACTTTAACTAAATCTTTATCAACAGTTTCAAGAGAATCAAGTGCTTTATTCATTTTTGCATAAATGAATTTTCTTCTACACTAGAACACATATTATTAAGATTAAGGTTTACACTCTCTATTTGAGCTAAAAGTTCGGTGCGTAAAGCTGTATAGTCTTGAGCTAGCTTTGTTTTATCAGCATCACTAGCTATTGTATCAAGCTTATCTTGCGGTATTTCCGGTAGACTATTTTTTAGTATTTCTAAAAAAGCTCTTTCAGGAGATAGTTGATCTTTTAAGCCAGTAAGCGTGTCAAGAGCACATTGCATTTCTGTGCGTAATTGTTCGATATTTTCGCTATCCAAGGTAAAAGCCTGTAAAACAGGGTTTGCATCTTTTGCCTCTATAAATTTTTCACCCTTAAGTATAGCTACCTTATTTTCTAAATTTGCCACTAAATCATTCAATTTGCCATAAAGCTCTGTCATTTCTTCAGGTTTTGCATTTTTTACTGCATTTGTGAGCGAATCAAGAAAATCTCTAGAATATTGGCTTACTGCTTCATTACCAGCTTTATTGCTTATAAGCTTTTCATCATAAAATATTAAGCCATCAGTAATATCTAACTCTTTGGCGTCTGCATCAGTATATGTTGTGATGTCATCATACATATTTACTGTTTCAGTAAGTCTAAATTCACTTTTATTGAGCATAAGCAATAAATCAGTATTGTCTTGTGTGCCTATTTCACCAAGCAAGGTACGCATTTCTTTTTGAAATTCTACTTGTGCGTTAAAATATTTGCCAAAAGTGTTGTCTTCGAGCTTTGTTGTCTTCGCTACTTCACTTCTTGCTTCTTGCACTAATTCAGTAAGGCTTTTTTTAGAAAGCGCACTTGCTGCTGTATTACAATTTGCTGCTGCAGCTTTACATTTATCTACTTGGGCTGAAAGATGAGCCATGTTTTTATCGTATTTATGCCTGTCAAAAGGATGCCAACGGCTAGGACGTGGCGGCATTTCTCTAAGAAATTTATCAAGCACTTCTTCTGCTTTTTGAAGCCCTAATTTTTCTTCTTTAGCAGCTATTTTTTTCTCAAGAGCTTCAGTGTCCACACTTTCAATATCTTGCTCGCTTGGAGTTTCTGATACTGTAGTTGAAGCTATTTGACTCGCCGCTGAACTTGTTTTTGTGTCAGCTGCTTCTTGAAGAGCTGGAGTAAATGTTGATTGAATTTGAGTTGGATTTGAAATCGTAGACATAAAAGTTTCCTTTATTTAAATTTACTGCAAACAAAGTTTGCATACAAATATGTTGCTTTGTATACTGCAATAGTTATGCCAACTATAGAAGTTGTTAATAAAATGCAAAAGAGCGCCTAAGATAAAATAAAGCAATAATGAATACTTTATTCTATAAGAGCAGAGTCATTCAGATAGATTTTGATTTCGCTAGCTCAATACAAAATCCTCACTCAAAAAAAA